>JAOTXX010000069.1 GCA_029862185.1 Myxococcales bacterium | reverse complement strand
GCACGCACTGTGGCTCGGGGCGTCTCAGAATTTAGAGACCGCTTTGGTGAAGCTCGCCCCGTACATGAAAGACCTTGGCGTTTGGCTGGTGTCGAGTGTGGGCGACCTTGGCATCGGTCTGGCGATGTTCGTCGTGGCGATCATCATCGCAGGCGCAATCCTCCCGAATGGGGAGCGTGCCACGCGGCTGGCAGACAGAGCTGCGTACCTCGTCGCGGGCCCGCGCGGACCCAAGCTCGCCGAATTGGCGGCCTCCAGCGTACAAAGCGTAACGCGAGGCGTTCTCGGGGTCGCCGCGATTCAGTCGCTTCTTGCGGGCCTGGGGATGCTGGTGGTCGGCGTGCCAGCGGCCGGGCTCTGGACGCTGCTCATCTTGATTCTTGCCGTGATGCAGCTTCCTTCGACGCTTATCCTTATTCCGGTGATCATCTACGTGTTCTACACGAGCTCGACCGTCGTAGCCGTTCTATTTGCGATCTGGGCTGTCTTGGTTGGGCTGAGCGACAACGTCTTGAAACCGTTGCTGATGGGCCACGGGTCGTCCGTGCCGATGTTGGTGCTCTTCATGGGGTCGCTCGGCGGCTTCATGGCCGGCGGCATCCTCGGCTTGTTCGTCGGTGCAGTGATCTTGTCGCTTGGCTACACCGTCTTCATGGCCTGGGTCGACGAGTCCGATCTGGACGACCAAGACGACGCAACCGCCGCCACCGCGGTCCGATAGTCTCAGCGAAGAATCCGAACTCGGATTGTCGCTGGAATGGCTTCGAGCTCACTGAGAAGAGAAACAGCGTCCTCGAGCTCGATGTCCATCACGACGTAACCGACGTCCGCATACGTCTCTAGATACTGTGCTGCCACGTTGACCCCGTGCGCCGAGAATACACGGTTGATTTGCTCCATCACGCCAGGCTCGTTCTTGTGGATATGCAAGATGCGTCGGCGACCTTCGTGATCGGGAATGGTGACCTGCGGGAAGTTGACGGCCGACACGCTGGAACCGTTGGTGTGGTATTTGACGAGCTTCGCGACCACCTCGCGGGCTATGTTGTACTGAGCTTCTTCGGTGGCACCGCCGATGTGTGGCGTGAGAATCACGTTGTCGAACTCGCGAAGCGGCGACTCGAAAATCTCTTGATTCGACTTGGGTTCGACAGGGAAGACATCGATCGCAGCCCCTCCGATCTGCCCGGATGCGAGGGCTTCGGCGAGCGCCTCGATGTCGACGACGCTGCCGCGCGCCGCGTTGATCAAGAGCGAGCCCGGGCGCATGCTCTGAAGCGCGTTCGCGTCGATCATGTTGCGGGTGGCCGGCGTCTCGGGGACGTGGAGGCTGACGACGTCCGCCTCGGCGAAGAGCTCTTCGAGCGTGGTCGTGGGCGCCGCATTGCCCAGCGGAAGCTTGTGCTCGATGTCGTAATAGAGGACGCGCATCCCGAGGCCCTCCGCGAGTATGCCGAGCTGGCTTCCGATTCGGCCGTAGCCGACGATGCCCAAGCACTTCCCGCGAACCTCGTGGGCGTTACGCGCCGTCTTCGCCCATTCGCCGCGGCGAGCGCGGGCGGACTTTTCGGGAATCCCGCGCATCAACAAGATGATGTCGGCGATGGCGAGCTCCGCCACGCTCCTCGTGTTCGAAAAGGGCGCATTGAACACGGGGATGCCCTCGCGACGAGCCGAATCGAGGTCGACTTGGTTGGTGCCGATGCAGAAGCAACCAATGGCCTTGAGGCGCTTGGCGGCGGCAATGGCCTCGGCGTTGATCTGGGTGCGCGATCGTATGCCGATGAGATCGACGTCTGCGATCGCGCTCGACAAATCAGTGCCCGTCAGCGAATGGGTCAAGCGCTCGACGTTCAGATAACCAGCCGCGGCAAAGCTGTCTACCGCGGTTTCGTGAATGCCTTCGAGGAGAAGAACGCGAGTGTCGTTGCGAGCCACGGGTCGAGTTTGAGTCGATCCTAGAGCTGCCGCAAGAAGCGAAGGTACGCCTTGACGACCTCGGCCGGGGCCTCGACCTGCGGGTAGTGCCCAATGGTCGGAAGCTCGACGGTGAAGTGGTCGCGGCTGATGATTTCGCGATACCGCGCGACCATGTGGGCGCCGGATACGGGATCGAGCGAACCGTTGATCAGGCCGATCGGGACGATACTGTTCTGCAGCGCGCCCACCCAACGCGCACGATGTTGTTTTCGATCGCGCATGTAGGTGATGAGCTTGTGGAAGACGTGCTTGCCATCCTTGTAGTTGATGAGCTGCCAGAATCCTTCTAGCTCGTCGTCCGAAGGCTTGGTGTCTGGGCCGAAAACGGCGCTGAAAGATTTGTCGAAAGTGCGCTTGGCGAGAAGCTTGTTGATTAGCGGTCCTAGCGGGCTCAGGAGCAGCTTCTGAATCAGGCGCGCTTGATGCGTTTCTGGAAAGAGCCCTCCGTTTAGAAAGCAAACCGAAAGCCAGCTGCCCACACCCTTCCCTTCATTTTGACGCGCCAAGAGCTCTTGCGCGACGGTGTCCCCGTAGTCGTGGGCCAGCACGTGGAACCGTGCGAGCTTACGGTCAATTAGCAAAGCCTCACAGAGGTCGGCCTGCTCCATGATGCTGTATCGGTGAGCGTGGGGTTTGTCGCTGAACCCAAAGCCCAACATATCGAGCGCGACCAATCGATACGCCTCGTTGAGCGTCGCCCAGATCGGCACCCAGTCCCACGACGAAGTCGGGAACCCATGGATGAGGAATATCACCGGCTTATCGGGCTCACCCGAATCCACGCAGAAGATCTCGCGGCCGTGCAATCTCGAGAAATGCCCTCGTTCCCGCCACTGCTCGACTGAAAGCTCCATTGCGGCTCAGAGATTAGCCGAAATTCGTTTGCCTCGCGGCCGGATTCACGAGGTGGCTCTCAGCGGGTCCGGATGGAGCTTGCCTTGGCGCCGTCGGTCAAAGGCAACTATGACTGCCCGGTAAAGGAAGGGCTTCTTGCCGAATCTAGATGACCTGGCCGGCGTGCTCGTCCGCCCACTGCAGCTGCTGCGCTCGCGTCCGCGCAACACTCTGGATCGCCTCTCCGTCTATGAAGAGGCGACGCGGGAGGAGCTCTTCCCAGCGCCTCAGGGGATTCCGCGCGTCCGCACGCGTCGCAGATGGTCATTGCCCGGTTTCGACAACGAGGACTTGACCTTCGCCTCGCCGCACGAGCCGATCGAGCCCTTGTTCAATGCGCACTATCACGAGCGCAGCCGGCGCATCCAAACGGTCTACGCAAGGCGCATTCGCCCAAAGGGAACCGAAGGTCGTCCGCGACTTCTCTACATACACGGCTACATGCAGCCCGAAACGGTGGTCGAAGAGCACGGCTTGTTGGGCGCAATCGCTCGCACGCTCAACGTCGAGATCGTTCACCTTCAGCCGCCGTACCACGGCCGTCGCAAGCCGCGCAGCTCACCCTACGACGGGGAGCGGTTCTGGACGGCCGACGTCGTGCGAAGCTTCGAGGCGATGCGCCAAACCGTTCTTGATGCGCGCGCCCTTCTTTCGGTCATGCTCGACGAATCCCCGAGCCCCGTCGGTGTAGCCGGCCTTTCACTCGGCGGCGCATTCACCGCAACCCTTGCCTGCCTCGAGCCACGCTTTGCCTTTGCCGCTCCGCTCATCGCGCACATGCACATGGGCGCGCTGCTTCGAGATGCCCCTGTGCTTGGGGCCATGCGCAAGGACCTTGCCCGATTTGGCTGGACTCCTTCCGACTTCGGGGATTTTTTTGAACGAATCGGCTGGAACGAGCTCGAACCGGTCGTCCCCAGCGAGCGTATCCTGCTCCTTGCCGCGGAGCACGACCGCTTCTTCGACGCCCAAGTCATGCGCGCGATGTGCAGACGTTGGGGCGAGCCTGAGATCCATTGGTACCCAACGGGTCACATGGGGTTCATCCCCCACATGCCAAGCGCGATCGGCCATCTGCGCCGATTCGTCCAAAGGCTCGATCTAGCCTAAGCGCCTCGAACCACTACGGCCCGGCCGATTCCTCCACCATCGGTGGCCGTGGCTCCGGCTTCGGCGCGGGAGGCTCTTCCCTCAGCTGTAAGACCAACTCGAAGTCACCGGTCGTGAGTCGATAGACTTCGCCCGCATACTGCAGATACCCGAAACCATAGAGCAGCGATTGAACGCCCAGCTCACCCACGAGCTCGACGCGGTGTGTGGGAATGAATTTCATCGGATCCAGAGCCAGCTCTTGCAAGGAATCGACGACCTGCTGAATCTCCGCCGGGTCATCGACCTCGAGTTGCTTGGTTTCACCCATCCCGCCCCCCGATGGAAGCGGGTACCTCTGGAAGACGGTCACGCTCTTCATCGGCCCGAGGGGAGCCATTGAAATCGAAGTCGGCTTCTGAATCTCGATGAGTGCGGTCCCCCGCTGAATCGACATCGACCTCGTCGTTGGAGCCACGCCGGGCGGGCACTTGAACGCCGTGCCGGTGATCGTCACGTTGGAGCCAGTTCCGTAACCGTGCGCCAGGGCCGGCGCCGTGTCTTTTTCATCCGGCTGACGACCATCTCCCTGTGCGACTTCCTCAGTGCGCATCAAGAGATGGGTTGCGCCTCTCCCGGCGGCCTGGTTACGCAGGTCGTTCTCGGCGGACTCTTCATTGATCGATGGCTTGGAGTAGGCGCCGGTGAGCCCGCCTCCTCGACCGATGACGACGCCGAGGTTCTCGCACTCGAGCGGTTCGTCGTAGAGCAGCACGATCTCGGCTCCTCGGTTACTGAGCTGATCCGCCTTGCAACCCATGAGCGACAATCCGACGGCCAAGACGACGGAGAAGGAGAATATGCGCGCGCGATAAGGAATTCTAGACTTCATCCACGAGGCTCCTGCCGAAACACTGCCCAGCTGTAGCACGAAGTCAACCCCACTGACCGCGAGACTCTGTGGGAACGACGACAGCGCAGGGGCAGTTCTCCTGCGCCTCGTTGGACGAAGATCCGATGTGGTTTCGCGATCGTCCTGTTTGGTACGAGTATTGCTTAGAAATCGGTGCACCCAGGTGTAAGATTCGCCGATGTCACTCTCACAACCCCCCCTCGAGTACAGAAGACGCATCACCGATCTGGACGAGTACCAAAGCCTCTACGAAGACAGCATCGCCGACCCCGCGGGATATTGGAAACGACAAAGCGAAGAGTTGCATTGGTTCTACCCGTCACACAGCGTGTTCGAAGAACATGGGCCAGGCGAATTCCTTTGGTTTGGCGGTGGCCGGCTCAATGCGGCCGTGAACTGCGTGGACCGTCACGTCGCCAAAGACCCGAACCAAACCGCGATCATTTTCGTCGCGGACGAGCCTGGAGAGTACCAGCACATCTCCTTCGGAGACCTGAAAACCTCCGTCGGTCGAGTTGCCAACACGCTGAAATCCTTGGGTGTCCACAAGGGCGACCGGGTGTGTATCTACCTTCCGATGATTCCCGAGCTGGCCTACACGATGCTCGCATGCGCCCGGATCGGGGCGGTTCACTCTATCGTGTTCGGCGGGTTCAGCGCCGACGCGCTTCGTGACCGCATCATCGACGCCGACGCCAAGGTAGTGGTCACCGCGAACGAGGGGCTACGCGGCGGCAAGCGAATCCCCTTGAAGAAGATCACCGACGATGCCGTCGAGGGCCTTGCCATCGTCAAGAGTGTTTTGGTCGTGAAGCGCACCGAGACCGACGTGCCGATGGAACGAGGTCGGGACATCTGGATGCATGAGGCGATGGCCGAGCAGCGCATCACTTGCCCCAGCGAGTGGATGGCGTCGGAAGACCCACTTTTCATTCTCTACACGTCCGGCTCCACCGGAAAGCCCAAAGGCTTGGTTCACACGACCGGTGGATACCTCACGTACGCAGCATCGACGTTCAAGTATGTTTTCGACATTCGGCCCGATGACATTCATTTCTGCGCAGCGGATATCGGTTGGATCACGGGCCACAGCTACATCATTTATGGACCGCTCGCGAACGGCATCACCACCGTCATGTTCGAATCGGTCCCCACCTATCCCAATGCGAGCAGGTACTGGAACGTCATCGATGATATCGGCGCGACGACGCTCTACACCTCGCCCACCGCGCTCCGAGCGCTCATGCGCGAGGGATCGGAGCCGGTAAAGGGCTCGAGCCGCAAGACCCTGCGCGTCTTGGGCACCGTCGGTGAGCCGATCAACCCGGAAGTCTGGCGCTGGTACAGCGATGTCGTGGGCAACGGAAAGCTCCCGATCGTCGACACCTGGTGGCAAACAGAAACCGGCGGGATTATGATTAGCCCACTTCCGAACGCGACTCCCACCAAACCCGGCTCGGCGACCTTGCCGCTATTCGGCATCGAGCCGGTGATCGTGGACAACGAGGGCAAGGAGATCGTGGGCAACGACGTCAGTGGTTTGCTTTGCATCAAGCACCCGTGGCCTGGTCAGGCGCGCACGATTCACGGCAACCACAAGCGCTTCCTCAAGACGTACTTTTCTCAGTACCCGCCGTACTACTTCACTGGAGACGGCTGCAAGCGCGACGAGGACGGCTACTACTGGATTACCGGGCGAGTCGACGATGTGATCAATGTCTCTGGCCACCGTCTCGGGACGGCCGAAGTGGAGAGCGCGCTCGTGGCGCACCAGGCGGTCGCAGAGGCAGCCGTGGTTCCGTGCCCACATGAGATCAAGGGTCAGGGCATCTTCGCCTTCGTCGTCCCAATCGCGGGGGCCGAGTGGGAGCCGCACGAGCTTCAAGGCGCACTCAAAGAGCAAGTGCGCCAGGCAATCGGTCCGATCGCTACGCCGGACGAGATCCGCGTCGTGCCGGGCCTTCCAAAAACCCGTTCCGGAAAAATCATGCGGCGCATCCTCCGCAAGATTGCAGCCGGTGAAGGAGATCAACTCGGTGACCTTTCGACCCTCGCGGACCCAAGCGTGGTCGAGGCGCTGCTAAAGAAGACCTGAAGTCCACCTCCGGCGGAGAAACGGATCAGACGATGAAAGCCGAATCAAGACAGCCGGAAGTTGGGTGGCTCGGCTGGATCATCGCCCTGGCATTCGTTGCAATAGCGGGACTGGCTTCCAAAGCACAGGCCCAGCTCGACGAGGCTTCCAAGTCAATTCCGCAAGGTATGAGGGAGCCGACGGCCGAAGAAGAGGACGATCCGGAAGACCCAGTGGACGACTCCGTTGATGAGCTCGAGCCCGTTGGCCCGGGATTCATGTCCGAGGACGGGGCCGCCAAGAAGCTGCAGTGGGCTCTCAACGAGGACGGCTCGCGATACTTTCGAATTGAGTTGTGGTTGCAGGTATGGACCCGCGCGTTGCAATTGAACCCTGGCACGACCATCCTCGACGACCCGAGCACCCCCGAGGCCGAGAATCAAGACGCATGGTACGGGGACGTTGGAATTCGCCGTGCCCGTATCCGGATGTTCGGCGAGATCTTTCCGCGCGTGCTCGTGCTCCTGCACTTCGGCATCAACAACCAAACCTTTCGCCGCGACGTAGGCAGCGGATTCAAGCAGCAACTATTCTTCCACGACCTGTGGGCCGAGGTCGCCGCGGTGAGAGAGCACCTCTACATCGGTGGCGGGCTCATCTACTGGAACGGCATCTCGCGCATGACCAATGCCAGCACGATTACGCTCATGTCACTCGACGCGCCGGTCTCCAATTGGCCGACCATCGAGGAAACCGACCAGTTCGCTCGCCAGCTTGGCGTCTATGCCAAGGGCAAGGCGGGACTGTTCGACTATCGCCTGTCGGCGACGAGGCCGTTCGTGCCGGTGGTCGGCCCCCCTACGACCACGGGCAACTACAACGTCGGCGCCAACACCTGGGCTTTTGCTGGGTACTTTCAACTCCAGTTCTGGGACATCGAGTCCGATGTACTTCCGTACACGACGGGCACCTACATCGGTGAAAAGCGCGTCATGAATGTTGGCGCTGGCTTCTACACGCAACCAAAAGGGATCGCCTACCTCGGCGACGGCGGAGAACTGAGGGAGCGGGCGAATTCGATTGCCTCGGCTGACTTCTTCGTCGACTTGCCCCTCAAGGCAAAGAACGGCGGAGCGCTCACGGCCTATGCCGTCTACTACTGGTGGGATTTTGGGCCCAACAACCTCCGAAATATCGGCGTCATGAACCCGGGCGACATAGGCTCCGGCACCTCGCTGAACGGCCGCGGCAACGACTATCCGATGCTTGGAACGGGGAACACCGGCTACGGCCAGTTCGGTTGGCTCATGCCCTGGAAGGTGAAGACGATCCAATTTCAGCCGTACATCTTGAGTCAGATGTCGAAGTTCGACGCCCTCAACGACACGATGTTTCAGTTTGGGGTCGGTGTGAACATGTTCGTCTATGGGCACAACGCGAAGGTCACGCTCGAGTATCGAAACCGGCCGATCTTCAACCTCGACGGGAACGTAGAAAGCCGAAAGGGCAACGCCTTGGTCCTGCAGATGCACCTGTACATTTAGGCGATAGCGTGGGGGCGGTTCCAGAAAACGGGACTGTCCCCTTTTCTTGTGAGGCGGCATACAGTTGGACCTGATCACTGAATGTGCGTCACGACCCTTTAGGATGTACGATGGAAAGCTCTCGCCGAAGGAGCGTCCAGAATGCCGCCCCAAGGGACTAATTTCTATCTAACGCTCGCCGCCGCTTTGCTCGCGGGCTGTACGGGTTCGATCGGTGGCGACGGCGAACGCGCCATCAACGATACAGTCGCGAAGAGCCTCTGCGTGGTCGATACGCCGATCCGGCGCCTGACGCGGTTCGAGTACAACCGCACCGTCCGCGACCTGCTCGGCGATACCAGCAACCCGGCCGATGTGCTTCCGCCCGAAGAAGAAGTCGCAGGCTTCAACAACCAGGCCGCGGCCCTCACGAGCAGTGACCTGCTGATCGAGCAGTACATGAAGGTCGCCGAGGACGTGAGTGCGCGGGCCGTGGGCAACATGGAAGCGCTGATCCCGGACTGCGACCCGGACCTCGACGGCAACGACGCTTGCGCCTCGTTCTTCATACGAAATTTTGGAAAGCGCGCGTTCCGCCGACCGTTGTCGCAAACTGAAATCGAACGTTTCAAGAGCGTGTTCGATTGGGCGATCGCCGATGCCGACCTCGGGCGATTCGAAGACGGCATTGAAGTCGTCCTGCAGGCCATGCTTCAGTCTCCTTCCTTCCTCTACCGTCCCGAGCTCGGCGAGGGGACTCCGATCGAAGGCGATGTCGTTCCGTTCACGAGCTGGGAGATGGCAACCAAGCTCTCGTACATGCTGTGGAACACGATGCCGGACGATGTGCTCTTCGCAGCGGCAGAGGCCGACGAGCTGCGAACGAAAGAGCAAATCTCGGCGCAAGCGACGCGCATGCTCGAGGACGAGAAGGCCCGCGACCTCGTCCGAAACTTCCATACGCAGTGGCTTCAGCTGACGCATCTCGACAGCGTGACCAAGGATACGGGTGTCTACCCCGCTTACCAGAGCTCGCTCCGCGGGCTGTGGAAGGAAGAGATTCAAACCTTCGTCGAGCAGGTGGTGCTCGAGGGCGACGGTTCGTTGGAAACCCTGCTAACCGCGGACTACGCCTTCATGAACGAGCAGCTCGCAGGCTTTTACGGGGACGACGTGCTCGATTCCGTCTCGGGACCAGAGTTTCGACAGGTGCAGGTCGACCCGGAACGCAGGGCGGGCTTCCTCACGAGCGCAGGCCTGATGGCTACGCATGCGAACATCAACCAAAGCTCGCCGGTTTTTCGCGGGAAGTTCGTACGTGAGCAGCTCATGTGCAACACGCTGCCGCTCCCGCCAAACGACTTGGTGATCGAGCCTCCGCAGCTCGACCCCACCAAGACGACCAAAGAGCAATTCGAGGAGATCGGCGCCAACCCAGCCTGCGCAGGCTGCCATACCCTGATGAACCCAATCGGCTTCATCTTCGAGCACTACGACGGGATTGGCCAGTGGCGTGACCAGCAGAATGGCAAGAACATCGATGCGACCGGTGAGGTCGTTCAGACCGACGATATCGATGGGGACTACGACGGCGCGGTCGAGCTCGCCAGCGCGCTTGCCGGGAGCACTCAGGTTCGGGAGTGCGTCTCGTCCCAGTGGTTTCGTTTCGCATACAACCGAACAGTCACGGCCGAAGACAATTGCAGCGTCGAGCAGCTCAATGACGTCTTTCGGTCCTCGGGCTTCAACATCAAGGCGCTCCTGGTCGCGCTGACTCAGACCAACGCGTTCCTCTACCGCCGCGCGGTCGAGCTCGAACCGGACGCAAACGGAGGTGCGCAGTGAAACGGATCAAACGTCGCGCCATGCTCAAGGGCACCCTCTATGGGGGCACGGTGGCCATTGGCATGCCCATGCTCGATGCGATGCTGCCGCGCACGGGCTCCGCTCAAACCGGCACGGCGCCCAAGCGCATCGTCTTTTGGTTCACTGCGAACGGCACTCGACAGGACATCTGGAGCCCTCCGGCGAGCATGGACTTGAACGGGCACCCCCTTCACGCAGCGATGGCGCCATTCTCGAACAAGCTGATCTTCCTCGACGGCGTCGACCAGTCGGTGACCTACGATTCGATTGGTGACGGACATCAAACGGGGATGGCCTGCATGCTCACCAACGCAGAGATCCTCCCCGGCACCTTGTTCTGCGAGGGGAACTGCGACGCGGGCAACGAGCAGTACGTTGGCTGGGGCGGCGGCCAGTCGGTCGATCAGTACATTGCGGACGAGGTCGCGAAGGACGTGGTCACGAAGTTCAAATCGCTCGAGCTCGGCGTACAGGTGAAGAGCTCGTCGATCTGGTCGCGGATGTCGTACTCGGCTCCCGATCAGCCCGTGCCTCCCCGCGAGGACCCCAACCAAAACTTCACCGACTTCTTTAGCGACATCGACTCCGATCCGTTCGCGCTGAGGCTCATCCAGAAGCGGCGAAAGAGCGTTCTCGACGCGGTCATGGAGGACCACGCGGCGTTCCAAAGCCGCCTCGGCTACGAAGACAAGCAGAAGCTCGACAAGCACCTGCAGTCGATCCGGGACCTGGAGCAGAGGCTGGAGATCACGACGAATTTCGGTGAAGCGTGCACCTCGCCTGAGCTTGATCTGCCTGGGGGCAGCTTTGAGCAGAACGACATGTACCCCGTCACGGGCAAGGCACAGATGGACATGCTCGTGATGGCCCTCGCCTGCGACCTGACGCGTGTCGCGTCGCTGCAATGGTCGCGCTCGGTAAGTGGCGTCCGCTTCAATTGGGTTCCGCAGGTTCTGGGCGAAGGCCACCATGGCCTCTCGCACTACGACGACGGCGATGCCAGCGCGAAAGCGGATCTCCTCGAGATCAACAAGTGGTATTCGGAGCAGTTCGCCTACTTGCTCGGCTTGATGGATGGCATCCAGGAAGGCGACAACAGCTTGCTAGACAATACCGTCGTGGTTTGGGTCAATGAGCTCGGTAAAGGCAACAATCACACCCGCCGCGACATGCCGTTCATTTTGGCAGGCGACTGCCAGGGCTATTTCAATACGGGCCAGCACATCGACTTCGGAGGCGAGCCGCATGGCAAGCTCTTGGTGTCGCTGACGCATGCGATGGACAAGCCGGTCAACACGTTCGGCGTGCCGCAGTACAGCCAAGGCCCGTTGAGCGGCTTGGCTGTCTAGCGACGAGCGCCGATCGGCCAATAGGGGTCACGCGCGTTCGCGCTGCTCAGCGCGCTGTTCGCTCGGGTCGGCGCGCCGATCGGCCAGTACGGACCGTGATTGGGTCGTGCCTGCCGGTGAGGCGTTCCACTGAAGTAGTAGCGGTTGAAGTAGCTGCGCACGTAGACGCCGTACGGCACGTAGAAGCCGGAGAAGTAGAAGTACTGCTCCTCGAACGAGGCCCAGCGCGGCGGCACGAAGACGTGACCGGCCCTCGGCGCGACATAACGCCCGGCGACCCAAGAGAAGCCCGTGGGACCGTAAATCCAGTGCGCTGCGACCCAAATCGCGCCGGTGTAGGGCGCGTCGAGCCTCTCCGCGTCGATCGCTTGTGGCGCGGGCGGCGCCTGGGCGACCTTCGCAACGGGGAGCGGCTCCTGGGCGACGACCAGGCGCTGCGCGTTGATGAACATCACCTGGCCCCGGGTGAGGACTGGGTAATCGGATGCCGCGCCGAGCGGGTTGACCGTAGCGACCGCGCCAGGTTGGCTTGGGCTTTCGGCCCGGGCAGGCGCAGGCGCAGCGCCCGTCAGAAACAGCAGAGTCGCGGCTAGGGCTTGTGCGAGGCTTCGCATCGGCTCTCCACACCGAATGTACGCCTCTCGGGGCCTGACGTCACGCCTTCACAGCCAGAAAAACGCCGAAAATTGCGCGTAGATCGCCGATCGTGGTTTGGTACGGCTAGTTCCCCATGGGTCGCCAGTCTACCTATCCGCCGCCACCGGTCGCGATCGACCTCGACCTTCCGGCGCCCATTGTGGCGAGGCCGAGACTGGCGCGCCAGGTTCCTCAGTTCACCCACGCGCGCGATTCGCATGCCTGGTGGGTGCGCGCGGTGAACGCGATTGGGGGATCGTTCGAACCCGTGGGGAAGCCGTCCGCGGATATCTATTGGGAACGCGCGCAACGCTTGAACCCTGACGCGGGAGATCCCACATCCGACGCCCAGGCCGCCCTCAGCGCGCTGACCCAATCCCTCAACCAGGACGCAGCGCTCAACTTCATCGGCAGGATCGCGGCGTGGATCGACTGCACACGGATGGCCGGCACCCATTTGAGGGTCGAGCAGGCGCTTCGCGAAACCCCCGCCATCGAAGAGACCCCGCTTCCTAAACCGATCTTCGTTTTGGGATTGTTTCGCAGTGGGACGACGGTCCTGCATCGCTTGCTGGGCGAAGACCCGGAGAACCGCACCCTACCCCATTGGGAAAGCTTCGACCCGACACCGTGGCCGGAAGGACCGGAGCGAGCCCAGCGAACGCTATCGCGCTTCCTCGCGATGGCACGGTTTCTATCTCCCAACATCGAGGCGATCCACCCGATGGATGCGCATCAGACCGATGAATGCCGCGGCATGTTCACCAACGTCTTTCGGACGCCGCAGTTCAACGTGCAGTACCGGGTCGGCGCGTATCTCGATTGGCTCCTCGCACAGGACGCGACCATCGCGTACCGGCAACACCGCCGCCAGCTTCAGCTCGTTCAGTATCACCGGCCCTACGGAACGCGGTTCATCCTCAAGGACCCCACGCACACCTTCTTCGTGGACGAGATTCTGGAGGTGTTTCCCGACGCGAGTTTCGTGTTCATCCACCGGGAACCCGCCGAGACGCTGAGCTCGATCTGCAGTCTTCACGCCTACGCCCGCTCGGTCTTCAGCAGCGATGTCGACGCGAAAACGATCGGCGCCGAGCTCTCCCAGAGTTACATGACCCGATTGCTCGAACCTGCGGTGTCGGCGGTGGACCGGCTTCCCGCGGGCCGCGTGGCCCATGTTCGATCCCCCGACCTCAGCCGGGACCCAGTGGGTACGATCGGGGAAGCCTATCGGGTGCTGGGGTTGGAGCTCACAAACGATGCGCGCATCGCGATGCACGCGTACATGCGGACGAAGCGGGCAAACCCAGCGCCGCGACACATCCACGGCACCGAGTGCTTCGGCCTCGACACCGACGCGATTCACGAACGCTTTGCAAGCTACTGCGCGCGCTTCGAGCTCTTGCGCTAGTCCTCGGGGTCCCAGCACGCGTGGTGTGCGTCGAGGAACGCCTCGACGAGCTCTCGGCCCTGGTTCGAAAGCGAAACGTGCTTCTGAAGCCCAAATCGCAAGGGCGAGCGAACGAGGCGCGGAGTTGGCTTGCTGGCGACCTTGACCCACACCTTCGGCACATCGCCGGTCACGACCAGTTCTGGCATGTAGCAGAAGTCGGGCTGGCTCGGGCGTGGGCTGCAAATGAAGGTCCCGCTCTCCTCCACGGCGTCGAGGTCGGCTTGGTAAGAGGGCAATCGAGTTTCGTCGAACAAGAGATCGATCAGGGCCTGGTGCATCGCGGGCGCGAGCAAGGCCCTTTTCCACGAGCTGCTCGTTCCTGCCGGCAGGCTCGTCTCGATGCATGTAGCCAGTCGCTCGGAAGAAGGCTCGATCCGGAGCACGCGTCGCTCTCCCTCGAAATCTCGAGCAAACGTGTAGCCGCCTGTGATCGAGTAGGGTTGCTCGGATGTCGTACAGTCGATCTGTATGAGGGCGCAGAGAATAGCTGCGGCTCGCATCGGCGTCTGAGCATATCGATTTCGAGTCATGGTGGCCTCCTAGTTGGCCAAGACCAGGCAGTAGTGGGTGTTGCTCGGATCTTCGGAGCATGCGACCTGCTCCACGTAATACTCGGGGATCTCGTTGATGTGGATGAAGTCTCCGATCCGCCATCGAGGCTTCTCGCAAAACATCAAGTCTCTCCTCGTGTTGAAGAGCGAGGCCGCCCTCTCTCTTCGCGCCGGTGTGATGAATGGGTGGTCCTCAGGCGTCCAATAGTAGGCCGCGAGCCACATCAGCTCATAGGTGTTGGCGCCGTTGCTCGACCAGCGAAAATCGCAGGCCGATCCGTTGCCGCAAACGCATGCATTGTGCGAATTCCGATCGCGGGCGTGCCTCACTTCATGCACGATGGTCGATGCGCGCCACACCGCATCGAGGTCGTAGAAGAAGGTTTGATAGAGATCGATGTAGTCGTTTCGAAATGGGCCGTGCACCGTCCTCGCAATGACGCAATTCGTGGAGAACACAGTCTCACAGTCTCGGTTGCAGTTGCCATTGATCCGATAAGTCTTCTGTGAAACGAACGCGGGGGCCCATTTGAGGAAGGTGTCGTAGTACTCGAAATTATCGAGAGCCTGTGACCTGTCGAGCTCGATGCCCTCCGGGTTCGCATAGACGAGGTTTGCATAGGCGTTGTACGTCCGGCCGAGCGGCGTATCGATCTCCTTGGTGACCTCGTTGAAGGTCATCACGTCCGCCCGCCCCAAGTCAGCCCAGCCGTGACCTTGCGCAAGGCCGAAGCCCTCGATGTAGTCCCGGTCATCTTGGCTGAGAAACCAAGGGTTGAGGTCACAGTGGTCGCATTCGTGGTAATCCGTGATGCCGCAATCGTTCTTGTACCCCGGCTCCAGGTACTCCTCGTCGGGCCAATCGACCACGCCGTCCTTGGCGTCGGCAATGGCGAAGCAAAGCGTGTCGTCTGCATCGGCGAGCATCGAGCAGCTCGGCATGAACGTGTACAAAAATGCGCCGACGGCAGCCACGGCCAAGAGCCCGGTCGCTCGATTCAACCCAAGCTTCACTTGGCTTCGCATAGCGATCTCCGTTTCTCACGAAGCGCTTGTTCCTCCCGTCGATGCTTCTCCATTCGGCGAGCGAGCAAGCCGTGCCACTGTGGCGGCGGCATGAACGGCTCGAAGTGACGTGAGGCTTCGGGGCCGAAGTAGCCGCGTAGCGATTGGAACTCGTCGCCCAGAAGCTTTTGGAGCTCGAACATGGCGCTGTCCTCGAGAAAGTCTCCTCGCTGGGCCGTCGCGATGAGCGTCTCGACCACCTGGTCACGCAGCTCCGGCCGATGGGACGCAATCCGCGCGGTCGATGACACGGCCTGGAACCGCGAATTCATCTCCTCGGTAAACTGGAGGTCGGTCGCGTGACTCCCTTCGCGCGCGGGCTGAGCTCGCGGCTTCGGCTGCTCCATGAAGATCCGGAGCAAGTCAATGGCGCTCTCATCACCGAACTCGCCGATCAGATAGGTAACCTGCCATTTGCCTAAGCTGCCGGGCTCGCGGAGCACTGGCGCGCTGAGCTCAGTCACTGCTTCACGAGCATGCAGTTTGAGATACGCAAGGCTCTCTGTGTACTCGGGCGAACGCGAACCTTGGTCCAATTGCGATATCGCGCGGCCTAGGTGATGGGTCAGCGGTCGATGCTCAACGCTCGACGGCGCATCAGCGACACCGATGCTTTGGGTCGCGACGAGCAGCAAAGGCAGCACAGCCGCCCACCATGGGAACCAAACCTTCCCCATCATGTAGGGAACATAGGTACATTGTCGTATGGCGGCCATACGTAATTGTTTTTGCTCGGCACTCGCGCAAATATTGGGCGCTACTTCAGGTCGAAGGCTTTGGCAGCTTCGATCCCATCGGCCACACGCACACGGCTGAGAAGAAATCCGCCAACGAGGAACAGCAGGCTCAGCGATAGAATGCCGTCGCGCTCGCTCGCGCCTGGAATGAGCAGCGGTGTGAACGCGATCAGCAGCGGGCCGAAAATGGTCGCGAACTTCCCGACCATGTTGAAGAAGCCGAAGAACTCCGCGGTTTTCGATGGCGGCACCAGACGCGCATAGAGCGAGCGCGAGAGGCTTTGCACGCCGCCTTGCACGAGGCCGATCGCGACGGCGAGCACGTAGAAGTCGCCTTCGTCGTGGAGGAAGCGCCAGGCGTACACCAAAGCGGCCAGGTAGACCGCAATGCCGATCAGAATCCCGGGCTTCGCCCCGATGCGTTGACCGAGCCAACCAAATGCGAGCGCCGACGGGAACGCGACGAACTGGGTCAGTAAGAGGGCCGTGATCAGCGCGCCTTGCTCGAGGCCGAGCACGCGATCTCCAAAGAACACCGCGGTCTTGATGACCGTGTTTACGCCGTCGATGTAAATCCAATACGCCACGAGGAAGAGCACCAAGGCCTTGAAGCTTCGGATCTCCTTGAGTGTGTCGCGCAGCTGTCGGAGGCCAGCTCGAATCGCTTCGACGGGGGCGGCTTTGTCTTCGGTCTGGGTTTCGCGAACAAAGCGCAGCAGCGGCACGGTGAACAATGCCCACCACAAAGACACGCTGAGAAACGACGCTTTCACCGCGCTGCCCGCGCTCTCGAGGCCAAACCACTCGGGCTTCTGAACCATGAGCACGTTTAGGGCGAACAAGAGGCCACCGCCGACGTAGCCCGCCGAGTACCCGAGCGCCGAAACCAGGTCGAGCTCTTCTTCTTCGGCGACGTCGACCAGCATGGAATCGTAGAAGACGTTCGCGCCGGAGAAGCCAACCGTACCGAAGCCGTAGAGCAGCAAGCCCACCCACCACTGGCCTGCATGCACCCAGGCGAGCCCGGCGGTCATGAGCATGCCGACGCTCGCAAAGAAGACGAGGAACTTCTTCCGCGAACCACCCCGATCGGCAATGGCGCCGAGAATTGGAGCGGAGACTGCGATGAGAATGCTGGCACCGAAGAGAGTCAGATTGAACCAGAACTGGGAGTCCTCGGTGCTGATGTCCTGACTGATCGTGCTGTAAAAGACCGGAAAGAACCCGGCCATGATCGTGGTCGCGAACGCGGAGTTGGCCCAGTCGTAGAGCGCCCAGGCGACGACGGGTTTGCGTTTGAGGACGCCGCGTAACGTTGGGCGCTCAGACATGGGGGCGTTTCCCGAACGACATCAGAACGGACAATAACTCACGACCCATGAAAAGCGCCAAACTCGAGATCAATCCATCGCAACGACCAAGTCACGACACCAGCCACGACCGGCTCTGTGTGCTGAGGGATGCGCATCGAACCTTGATCGCGCTGGCCGACGGCGTGGATTCGCGCGAGGCGGCGCAGGCGGCCGCGGCGCGCACCGTGACCGAGTTGGCCCGATGTTTCTGCAGTGGTGTTCTTCCGCACGATCCTCGAGATTGGGTGATGATTCTCGAGGGCAGCGACCATGCCGTCCTCGGCGATCCGGACGCCGGAGAAACCAGTGCGCTGGTCATGCTCGTCCAGCAAGGCGTCGTGATGGGCGCTTCGGTGGGTGAGAGCCTCGCCTACGTCGCTCTCGCCCCGGGGGAGGCTCAGCTGCTCAGCGTCGGCGAGCAAAACGCGCCGCGGATCGGCACGGGCCTCGCGACCCCGTTTGGCTTCGGCTCGGTCCAGCTCGACGGCAAGTTGATCACCCGTCGCGCCGCCCGGCTTGGCGCCCGTGGGCTTGCGCCCATCGCCGCCAGCCGCCGTTTGCAGGGGCGTGAGCCGCTCGGCCAGTACGGCTAGCCGCCCAATTCGCGACGACCGCGAAAGCCGTTTCTCGTTGCGCTTCTAAGTTTACACATTGTATACTAGGGAGATGGACACCGCTCCCGAGCTTCCTTACGACCAGCGGCCCGCCAATCGAGACCTTCGCCATTTGGAAGGCGAGTACGGATGGCCCTTCGTCGGCAAGACCTTGGCGATGTTTCAGGACCCGCAGTCGCTCTTTGGCCACTACTACGAAAAGTACGGCCCGGTCAGTCGCATCTCGATCACCGGCAACAAGTGCGTCCTGCTCCTGCACCCCGACCACGTCCAGCGCGTCCTGATGGATCGCGAAAAGAACTTCTCGACCAAGATGGGTTGGCAGTCGGTCATGGCCGACTTCTTCCAGGGTGGTCTCGTCATGCGCGACTACGCCGAGCATCGCCTGCATCGCGGCATCATGCAGAGCTCCTTCAAGCCGCCCGCCATGCGCGAGTACGCGACGAAGATTCAGGTGATCGTCGAAAACACGGTCGCGCGCTGGGCCGCCCAAGACAGCATTCTGTTCTACGAAGAAATGAAACGGCTGCTGCTCGACATCGCCTTCGACGTGTTCTGTTGGGTCGAAGATTCCGAGAGCACCGTTCCAAAGATCAACCGCGCCTTTACCGACATGATGGAGGGCGCGCTCGGCATCGTGCGACTCGACATCCCGGGGTTTCAGTATCACCGCGGCCTCGAAGGCCGTCGTTATCTGAAGGCCTTCTTCATGGATCTCGTCGACAAGAAGCGCGCCTCGGACGATCAGGACGTCTTTGCGCATTTTTGTAGGGAGACGACCGAAGACGGTGAGTACTACGCCGACGAGGATATTGCGGATCACATGGTTTTTCTGATGTTGGCCGCGCACGACACCACGACGAGCGCCTCCACCATGGCCGCGTACTACCTGAGCCATGATACGGCCCTGCAGGACCAGCTCGCCGCCGAGGTCCGAACCTGGCCGAAAGAGCTCAGCTTCGAAACCGTCTTTCATTCGGTGAACCCGCTGATCTGCGTCTTCTACGAAACGATTCGCATGCACCCGCCGGTTCCCCTCTTCCTCCGCCGCAGCATCCGCGAGTGCGAGATCGGCGGCGTCCGCGTCCCGCCCGACACCATGGTCTGCATCCCAGGCAACTACATCCACCGGCTTCCGGATTGGTGGAAGGACCCCGACACCTTCGACCCGTCACGATTCTCCGAAGAGGTCGCCGAGCACCGCAAGCACAACTTCATGTGGGTCCCCTTCGGCGGAGGCGCCCACAAATGCATCGGCATGCACTTCGCCCGCATGCTCTTTTTACTCACATTTCGTGAGGTGATCGGGAAGTATCGAATCGAGTTCGCCAAGGACGGCTATTTCCCGGCGAAGCTCCAACACTTTCCGTTTACGCGGCCGCTCGATAGCCTGCCGGTGCGGCTGGTGCCGCGCGAACTCAAAACAGAGTGTAGATGAACGGCGCAGCGGCGGTTCCACCGAGGACCACCAGCAAGCCGAGCAGGAGAATCGAAATGATGATCGGGGCCAACCACCACTTCTTGTTCGCTTTGAGAAAGCCAATGAACTCGGCAACGAGCCCGCGCTGCTTGCCGGATGCCCGAGCTAGGAATTCGTCGTCGCCTTTGGGGTTTTCATCTTCCGACATGATCGCCTCTCAATACTGATGGAAGTAGCTCTCTTTGTCTCGCGCTTGGGGCGCCTCCACCCAATAGGTAGGCGCGTTCGGCTCGTAACCCCGGTGCATCGGGTCCTTCCCGAAAATCCGGAACAAAACCGCAATGGGTCCGATAATCAGGAAGAACAGCGTTCCCATGATCACATAGGAAAGCACGAACCCGATGGGAAACGCCAGCAGGGTCAACCCGACATAGAGAATACGGTTGGCCCGCGGAGCGACCAGCGAGAACAAGGCCGCAATCGTTCCGAGCGCCGCAAAGGTCGTCACCAGCGGCATGCGTGCCTCACCCAGGCCGAACGAGAAAATCAGCCTCTCGTAGTAAGCGAGGGCAGCCAGGATGCCAAAGCCGACGAAAGCGATCCAGCCAAACTGACGCAGGGTCTTGGTGTCCGGGTTGAAGTTGATTTCGACGAGCTTGCTCATGACTAATCCAGTGCGAACTGCTTCAAGTAGGCCTCTTGATCGATGACCTTCGCGTTCGGTTGCTCCGTCTTCTTGAGAACGAAGTTGTCGACGACGAGAACGTCCATGTTGGTGCCCAGGAAACAACGATACGCGTCTTCGGGCGTGTTCACGATCGGCTCTCCGCGCACGTTGAAGCTGGTGTTGATCAGCATGGGGCAACCCGTTTTCTTTTTGAACGCGGTCAGGATCCCGGAAAACCGCGGATGTCGCTCGCCGTCAACCGTCTGCACACGCGCCGAGCAGTCGACATGTGTGATCGCAGGAACGACCGAACGCTTCTGATGTAGCTTGTCCAAGCCCGTAGCCGCCTGGTCGATCTCGAGGCGCTTGTCCTGCTTGACCGGAGCGACCAAGAGCATGTAGGGGCTGTCTTCGTTTGGACGCATCTCGAAGAACTCATCGACGTCCTCACGCAGGATCGAGGGCGCGAACGGACGAAACGACTCG
>JAOTXX010000068.1 GCA_029862185.1 Myxococcales bacterium | reverse complement strand
TCCCCGAAGTTGAGATTCGTGCTCCCGATGAAGCTCGTTCGCCAGCTGCTCGTGACGGTGAACTCGACCCGAAGCGGAAAGTTCTGAGGGTCTGGCGTACGCCAATTGATGGTGCCGTGGCGGAAGTGGCTCGCGCTGGCTTCTGACGACCATCCCCACACGCACGCAAGCGCTAGACACGCGACGGCTACCTGATTCAAGACTCGATTTCTCACAGCACCCTCCGAACGAGTCCACGCCGGCCCCAACCGCCAGCGTGCGACTCGTCATAGATTATTGCTGTACAGGTGCAAAAATCAAGTATTTATGCGTGATCTGCGTCGCCAAGTGACAACCGCCGCACAGGCGATCAGGAACCAGAGCTCTCTTCCGGCCTGCGAGTCACCCAAAGGGGTTGCTCTGCAGTGGGAAGCTGTGATGGGCTCGCTGGGCGGCGGGGTGGTGGTTGGTGGCGGAGCGTGCCCGGGCTCGGCGCATCGCTTTCCTTCTCCCTCCTCGACGCAACGCGGAGCCTCGGGGCTACAGCCAGCATCGAGCAAGTCGCTCGCCGCGTCGTCGACGCAAAGGACGCAGCGCCTGAAGACCGGATCACAGATCGGTTCCCCGGCCGTGCAGTCCATCGCTCTCAGACAGGTGTCCGGTTCAGCGGTCCCGACGTCGAGCTTCAGCAGATCCGAAAGCTCCGAGGTCCGTCCATTGGTCGTCGCGGTGAGCAGAATGGAAGTGACCGACGCCTCGATCGGGATCGTCAGCTCCATTGCGGCTTCGTTGTGGAGACTGCACGCCACGGAATCATCTGCGTCTTGTTCGCTGCCCTCTATCGCGGTCCCGAGGAGTCGCAGTGCGCCAGGGGATCGGTCGGGGGTCGTGAGGGCTTCGTACAATTCGATCGCCGCGCCGGGCGGGACGCAGGCCTGAACGCGAAGCTCACCGTTCTGACGTTCGAAGCCGGTGACCTCGGGGAAATTGATCGGCAACGAGGCATCCGAAACGTCATTGTCGGTGCGACCGGCCGGCCCTGCATCGATGGCGAGACCATCGTTTAGGAAGATCGCATTGCCGCGAATCGTCGTCGTGCCACCGATAGCGCGTACACCGGCACCTCCGTTATGCGCGATCAGGTTGCCGTGGTCGGAGTCCTCGTCACCGACGACTGCTTCGTCGCACCCCGGGTCGAGGCGCACCCCGTCCCCGGTGTTTGGGAGCGTGTCGCTTTGCGCCAGGTCGACGCCGATGAGGTTGCGCTTCATGATCCAGGGGCCGAGCGCGCCCTCCAGGCAGGAAACCCCGGGCCCATCGTTGGCCGAAATGACGTTGTCGAGGATGCTCAGCCCTGCCGAATCCCCTTCGATCGCAATCCCGGGGCCCGCGTTGCCGAGCCCCAAGCGGCCGCTGGCATCCACGCCAACCTTGTTGCCTTCCACCGAAGTCAACGTCGCATTGGCCAGGTGAATGCCGCCGCCCAGGTTCGACGCGACCGTGTTGTCCCAGATCTCGCTTCGATCGGAAGTGTCGACGTCGACCGCAAACGCGAGCGGATCGTCGAGGGCGTTTGGTCGCGCTTCGAGCCCCGTTGGGTCGAGCCCGATGTAATTGTCGTGAAAGACGAGGTTGTCGGAGCGCTCGACCAGGACCGCTTCGGCGCCAGCGCCAGCGATCAGATTTCGTGCGAGCTCTCCTTGGCCGCCGATCCTCGGGCGAAAGGTGTCGCGGACATGGATCGCGTGCGCGCCAAAGGCCGGCAACCCCGACCCGGGAAGCATGTCCGCCCCCGTCTCCGGGTGGACTCCGAAGTAGCAGCCTTGAACGAGCAGGTAGTCGGCGTTCTCGGCATCGATCGCGGAAACCGCTGCGTTGGTGAACGCGACGGTGAGAATGAGCGTGTTGTCGGATCGAACGCGGAGAACTTCATCGAAGCCGCCGCCGTCGATGATGATGACCGGCCCGTGCTCCCTCGAGAGGATGAACCGCGGCTCTGAACGTCCGTCGAGAATCAGGCCCTCTGTAATGGGAGGCAACGGACTGGCGAGCAGGATGGTGAATGGTGGAACGGCGCCATCCCCGAAATCAAAACCCACGGTATCCGGTGCGTTGGGGTGGTCGTTCAGGAAGGCGTTCGCGGCTTGGATGGCCTCGCGGAGGCTGCAGTCACCGTCGGGTGCGAGCTCGCAGCTGCCGTCGTCGATGTCCGCTGTCGTGTTGACGATGAATGCGGCATGAGCCCTGACGGATCCGGCCCATCCGAAAACGAGCATCAGCAAGGAGATCACTAAGAAAGGCCGCATTTCCCCCCAACCGGGTCCAACGTAGCGCGGTGGAACGCTTAGACTCTAAAGGACGAAGCGCCCGAAACCAAACGAGGGGGCGTGTGTTGGCTAGTCGGGGGCGAGCAGATCGGAGCTGCCCATCAGGAAGGTATCCACTGCCCGGGCGGCGCCTCGGCCCTCCGCGATGCCCCATACGACCAGGGACTGGCCGCGACGGCAGTCACCGGCTGCAAATACGCCTTGGGTGCTGGTCGCGTACTTGCCGTACTCTGCCTTGAAGTTGCTCCGGGGGTCGCGCTCGAGGCCGAACTGCTCGGCCAGCGTGTCTTCAGGACCTAGAAAGCCCATGGCGAGAAAGACTAGGTCGGCTTCGAAGATCTGCTCCGACCCCGGCACTTCGCTCATTTGCCACTTGCCATGCGCATCCTTGACCCATTCGACGCGTATGGTTTCTACGCCTGCGACCTTGCCGTTGCCGTCATCGAGGAATCGCTTGCTCAGCACGCGATACTCGCGCGGGTCGTTCCCAAACTTCGCGGCGGCCTCTTGGTGGCCGTAATCAACCCGAAAGATCACCGGCCACTCCGGCCAAGGGTTGTCGTCCGCGCGTCCCTGGGGCGGCCTCGGAAGGAGCTCGAAGTTGACCATCGCAGTGCAGCCGTGGCGCATCGAGGTTCCGATGCAGTCGGTCCCCGTATCGCCGCCGCCGATGACGATCACGCGCTTACCTTTTGCGCTGATGTACGCGCCGTCCTCGAGCTTGCTGTCCATCAGGCTCTTGGTGTTCTTTAGCAAGAAGTCCATCGCGAAGTGAATGCCCTCGAGCTTGCGGCCGGGAATCGGCAGGTCGCGCGGCCGCGTTGCGCCGCAGGCGAGGATGACCGCATCGTTGTCGCTCCGAATATTTTGAGCGTCTTTGTTGACGCCAACATGCGCATTCGTCACGAACTCGACGCCTTCTGCACGCATGAGATCGACGCGCCGATCGACGATGTTCTTGTCGAGCTTCATGTTGGGGATTCCATAGGTGAGCAGGCCGCCAATCCTGTCGTCGCGCTCATACACCGTGACGCTGTGCCCAGCTCGATTGAGCTGCTGGGCGGCGGTGAGCCCGGCGGGGCCGCTGCCGATGATGGCGACCTTCTTGCCGGTCCGCTCGTTGGGCGGCTCCGGCTGAATCCAGCCTTCCGCAAAACCCTTGTCGACGATCGCGCTCTCGATGTTCTTGATGGTGACGGCCGGGTCGGTGATGCCGAGCACGCAGGCACCTTCGCAGGGAGCCGGGCAAACGCGGCCGGTGAACTCCGGGAAGTTGTTGGTCTTGTGCAAGCGATCGAGCGCCTCGCGCCAGCGCCCGCGGTATACGAGGTCGTTCCACTCGGGGATTAGATTGTCGATCGGGCAGCCGGTCGCGGATTGGCAAAACGGGACTCCGCAATCCATGCAGCGCGCGCCCTGTGTCCGGAGGTGCTCCTCGGGCACGTCCACGGTGAATTCGTTCCAGCCGGAGATTCGCTTCAACGGGTCGCTGTACGGAACCGTTTCTCTCGGAAACTCTTTGAACCCAGTTGGCTTTCCCATTGTCTTACTCCGCCGCCGGAAGGCCCTGAAGTCGAACCGCGTCGGGCCCGGGAACGCCCACCGAAAGGTCGCCTGTCTTGCGAAGGACCCGCTTGTAGTCGGTCGGCATGACCTTGATGAGCTGCCCGAGGGTGTTCTCCCAATCCTGCAGCAAGCGCTGGGCGACCGCCGAGCCCGTGTACTCGAGGTGCTCCTCGATGAGCCCCTTCACGATCGCGATTTCTTCTTCGTAGACGAGCCGCTCGAGCTCGACCATCTCTTGGTTGCACTTCGGCGCGAAGTCCCCCTTGGCGTCGAGCACGTACGCGACGCCGCCGCTCATGCCCGCACCGAAGTTGCGCCCCGTGTTTCCGAGGATCACGGCTCGGCCGCCAGTCATGTACTCGCACGCATGATCGCCCACACCCTCGATGACAGCCCAGGCGCCCGAGTTGCGAACGCAAAAGCGCTCCGCCGCTCGTCCACGGAAGTAGGCCTTCCCCGCGATGGCGCCGTACAAAACGACATTGCCTACGATCATGTTCTCTGCAGGCACGAAGGTCGCTTGCTTCGACGGATAGGCGATGAGCTTCCCGCCCGACAAGCCTTTACCGACGTAGTCGTTGGCGTCGCCCTCGAGCTCGAGGGTCACACCCTTCGCAAGCCACGCGCCAAAGCTCTGACCGGCGGAGCCGATGAGCTTGAAGTGCACGGTGCCTTCAGGAAGGAGGTCTTCGCCCCATCGCTTGGCGATCTCGTGGCTGAGCATCGTTCCAACGGTGCGGTTGGTGTTCTTGATCTTCAGCTCCCCGCGGACGGGCTTGGCCTCGCAGATCGCGGGCTGAGCGAGCTCGATGAGCCGATTGTCGAGCGCTTTGTCGAGGCCGTGGTCCTGCTGCTTCGTACAGTAGACGTCAGTCACGGCGTTCTTCTTCTTGGCCTTGGTGAGGATCGGCGTGAGGTCGATCCCTTGGGCCTTCCAGTGAACCAGCGCGTCCGCCATGTCGAGCTTGTCGACCCGGCCCACCATTTCTTGAAAGGTGCGGAACCCGAGCGAGGCCATGATCTCACGCGCTTCTTCGGCGACCATGAAGAGGTAGTTGACCACGTGCTCGGGCTTGCCCTTGAACTTCTTTCGAAGCTCCGGGTCTTGAGTCGCAATGCCGACCGGGCAGGTGTTGAGGTGGCACTTGCGCATCATGATGCAACCCATCGCGATGAGCGGCGCGGTGCTCAAACCGATCTCTTCGGCGCCGAGCAGTGCGCCGATGACGACGTCGCGACCGGTCTTCATCTGCCCATCCGTCTGCAGGACGACTCGACTCCGAAGGTCGTTCATGACGAGTGTCTGATGCGTCTCGGCAATGCCGAGCTCCCAGGGGAGGCCTGCGTGCTTGATCGAGGTCAGCGGCGAAGCGCCGGTGCCACCATCATGGCCGCTGATCAGAATGTGATCGGCGTGCGCCTTCGAGACCCCAGCTGCAATCGTGCCCACGCCAACCTCGCTGACGAGCTTGACGCTGATCCGCGCCGAGGGGTTGCTGTTCTTGAGGTCGTGAATCAGCTGCGCGAGATCCTCGATCGAGTAGATGTCGTGGTGCGGCGGCGGGCTGATGAGACCCACACCCGGGGTGGAATTGCGCACCGCCGCGATCTTTTCGTCGACCTTGCGGCCGGGAAGCTCACCGCCCTCGCCTGGCTTGGCGCCCTGCGCCATCTTGATTTGAATCTCGTCGGCGTTGGTGAGGTAGTTGATGCTCACACCGAAGCGCCCCGAGGCGACCTGCTTGATCGCCGAACGCATCGGATTCATCGCGCCGTTGGCCAGAGGCAGATAGCGCTCCGGGGCCTCGCCGCCCTCGCCCGTGTTGGACTTGCCGCCAAGCTGGTTCATCGCGATCGCGAGCGTCGAATGCGCCTCCATCGAAATGGAACCGAAGCTCATCGCGCCGGTCGCAAACCGCTTGACGATCTCAGTCGCGGGCTCGACCTCGTTCAGCGGAATCCGCTGACCATTCTTGAACCGCATCAAGCCCCTGAGCGTGCAGCGGTCTCGAGCACTGTCGTTGGCATGCTCGGCAAAACGCTTGTACGCGTCGCTGCTGTTCGCACGCGCTGCGACCTGCAGGTTCGCGATCGTCTCTGGATTCCACATGTGACGCTCACCGTTGGGGCGCCAATGGAACTGCCCGTCGTTTGGCAGGATCGGCAGCCGGGGCTCGTCTTCGTCGGGATAGCCAAGCGCGTGCCGCTCGACGAGCTCCTGCGCGATGACATTGAAGCCGATGCCCTGAATCCTGCTTGCCGTACCGACGAAGCAAAGATCGATGACCGAGCTGTTGAGGCCCACCGCTTCGAAGATCTGCGCGCCCTTGTATGACTGAAGCGTCGAAATCCCCATCTTGCCGAAAACCTTGAACATCCCCTTGGCGACGGCTTTGCGATAGCCGTCGACGATGCTGTCGTCGTCGGGGAACCGCGTTGGGTCGAGCGTCCCGAGACGGCGTTCTTGCCATAGCGACTCGAACGCCAGGTAGGGGTTGATCGCGTCCGCGCCGTATCCGACGAGGCAGCAATGATGGTGCACTTCTCGCGCCTCGCCGGTCGCAACGACGATTCCGACCCTGGTGCGCTTCTCGGTGGCAACCAGATGATGGTGCGCTGCGCCGGTAGCCAGCAGCGCACTCACCGGGATGCGGTCTTTGCCTGCTTGGCGGTCAGTGAGCAGGATGAGGCTGTACCCCTCGTCGACCGCCTGCTCCGCCTCCTGTCGAATGCGTTGGAGCGTGGGCTCGAGCCCCTCGGGGCCCTCGCTTCGGGGCCAGGTGATGTCGATGAGCTTGCTGCGCCAACCGCGCTCGTCGATGGTCTTGAGCGCCCGGACCTCTTCATTGGTCAAAATCGGGTGCGGAATACGAAGCCGGTGGGCGTGCTCGGGCGTCGTGGTGAGGAGGTTTCGCTCCGGCCCGATGTAGCACTCCATCCCCATGATCACTTCCTCGCGGATCGAGTCGATCGGGGGATTGGTCACCTGCGCAAAGAGCTGCTTGAAGTAGTCGTACGCAAGCCGCGGTTGATCGCTCAGGACCGCGAGGGCCGAATCGTTGCCCATGGACCCGACCGGATCGCGCTTCTGCTCGATCATCGGACGCAGCATGAATTGCATCGTCTCGGTGGTGTAGCCAAACGACTGCATGCGGGCGAGGAGCGTCTCGGGTTCGAAGCCGTGCGCATCGCCGTGCACCGGCAGTTTGGTGAGCTTCAGGCGCTGCTCCCGGAGCCACTCGCCGTACGGACGACGCGTCGCGAAGTCGTTCTTGAGCTCCTCGTCTGGAATCATGCGGCCCTGCTCGAAATCGATGAGGAACATGCGTCCGGGTTGTAGACGGCCCTTGTGCTTGACCGTTTCGGGCGGCACCGGAAGGACGCCGACTTCCGACGCCATGATCACGCGGTCGTCGTGCGTGAGGTAGTAGCGGCTTGGGCGGAGGCCGTTTCGATCGAGGACGGCGCCGATCATGGTGCCGTCGGTGAACGCGATCGAGGCCGGGCCGTCCCAGGGCTCCATCAGACAGGAATGGTATTCGTAGAAGTCCCGCTTCACCTGCGGCATGTGCTCGTGCTTCTGCCAGGCCTCGGGGATCATCATCATTGCAGCCTCGGGCATGCTGCGACCGTTCATGTAGAGAAACTCGAGGACGTTATCGAGCGTACCCGAGTCTGAAAGACCGAGCTCGGCCACCGGAAAGAGCTTGCGCAAGTCGTCGCCGAGGAGCTCGCTCTCGACGACGCCCTGGCGCGAATGCATCGCGTTCTTGTTTCCACGCAGCGTGTTGATCTCGCCGTTGTGACTGAGGCAACGAAGCGGCTGGGCGCGCTCCCAGGTCGGAAACGTGTTGGTCGCGAAGCGCGAATGCACCATCGCGAGATGCGTTTCGTAGTCCGGGTCGGTCAGATCGCCGTAAAACGGAAGCACCTGCTCACAGGCGAGCATGCCCTTGTAGATGATGGTCCTGCTCGAAAGTGAGCAGGCGTAGAGCATCGATCGTTGCTTCAGGCTCTCGTCGACGCGAAGCGGGCTCGCCGCGCTCTTGCGAATGACGTAGAGCTGCCGCTCGAAGGCGTCCTGCTCGAGCCCTTCGGCCGCCCCAATGAAGAGCTGCTCGATGTGCGGCATGCTTTCGATCGCGGTCGGCCCTAGGTTTGCTCCGTCTGGATCGGTCGGCACGATGCGCCAGCCGAGCAGACGTTGGCCCTGCGCTTCGATCGCCCTGACGAACGCGGCCTTGCAGTACGCGCGCTCCGCCTCGTCGGTCGGAAGGTAGATGTTGCCGACGCCATAGTGGCCCGGCGCCGGAAGCTCGACGCCCAGCTCCGCCTTGGCCGCGCGACGCAAGAGCTTGTCTGGCAGCGCGGTGAGCATCCCAGCGCCATCGCCGGTGTTTGTCTCCGAGCCGCGGGCCCCACGGTGGTCCATGTTGCAAAGAATGCGATTGGCATCTTTGACGATTTGGTGGGATGCGACGCCCTTGATCTGAGCGACGAAGCCCACGCCGCAGGCGTCTTTCTCGTTTGCGGGGTCGTAGAGACCGTGTTTTTCGGGAAGTCCGTACTGCATGTTCACGCGCTTTGGGGGGTTTGTGGGCTGTCTGCGGAGCGTCGGGGACGTTTGCGGCGCCGCGCATCGGACGCGGGCTCGCTCGGAGGGAGGGGGATTTCCGCCCTCTCGGTGTGGGTCGAGAGCACCACCATGGTTTCGGTCCCAGCGACACCGTCCATAGACCGGATGCGGCTGATGAGCTGCTCGAGGGCCTCGGTGTTTTGGGTCTTTACCTTGAGAACCAGGGTGAAGCCACCGGTCACGTGGTGACATTCCAAGACCTGGACGACCGAATCGACCCAGGTTTCGAATGCGTTCAGGAGCTGAGGGTCGCTAATCGAAACCCCGATGAAGGCCGAGATGTCGAGCCCGAGCTTTCGCGCATCGAGGAACGCGTGATAACCTCGAATGATTCCGGCGTTTTCGAGCTTTCGAACCCGTTCCATCACCGAAGGAGCGCTCAAGCCCACCGAGGCGCCAATTTCCTTCAGCGAGCGCTTGCAATCACTCTGGAGCTCGTCCAGGAGCTGCCGATCAATTTCATCTATAATGTATGTTTCCCCTAAATTCATTAGGCTAGAACCTCACCGAGCCTAATAGATAGGGCCCATTTGTCCCAAAGTCAAACAGGGAGGTGGGGGCCGAAATTGGGCTTGGTAATTGAAATATGCATGTAATACTTTGATGACAACGGCCTGGCCCTAACGAAGCCACGGCAATCGAAAGGTCAGATGAAGGATTCGAGCGCCGAGGACATGGATTCCGAGCGCCCCGCCCGCCAAAGAACGCGGTCGCGAGGCCTTGGCCCCGATGTGCCTTCGAAGATCGGCCGCTACGATCTCTGCTTCGAGCTGGCCTCGGGGGGAATGGCGAGCGTCCACCTGGCAAGAGCGGAAGGGAACCCGGGCTTTGAAAAGCTCGTGGCGCTCAAGCGAATCCACCCGCATCTCGCCTGCGAACAGGAGTACGTCGAGATGTTTCTCGACGAGGCGCGGATCGCATCACGGATCACCCACAGCAACGTGTGTAGCGTCTTCGATTTCGGCGAAGCCGATGGTGAGTACTTCATTGCGATGGAGTATCTGGTCGGGGAACCTCTCTCGCGCGTTCATCGACGTGTCCTGGCGGACGTCGATCAGCGCAGGTCTCCGCTCTTGCCGATGCGGATGGCGCGCATCATCGCACAGGCGTGCGAAGGGCTTCACGCGGCGCACGAGCTCGCGGACGCAGACGGCGAGTCCCTGCACGTCGTCCACCGGGACGTTTCCGCGGAGAACCTCTTCGTGACCTACGACGGTGCGACACAAGTCGTCGACTTCGGCATCGCGCACGCTCGACAGCGCGTCCACAACACCGAAGCAGGTCAGGTCAAAGGCACGTTCCCGTACATGGCGCCCGAACAAATGACCTCCGCGGTCGTCGACCGGCGCGTCGACATCTGGGCGCTGGGCGCCGTCCTGTGGGAGCTGCTGACCCTGCGGAAGCTCTTTCTTCGCGAGACGGACGTGAACACGATGTACGCGGTTCTATCGGGCGAGATTCAACCACCCTCGGCGTACCGGAGCGAGGTCTCCGCGGAGCTGGACGAAATCGTGCTCAAAGCGCTCCAACGCAGCCCAGACGAGCGTTGGAAGAGCGCGCGAGAAATGGGCAAGGCGCTTCGCCGCTACCTCGCCAAGCAGGACGAGCTCATCGGTCCAGCAGAGATCGCGGACTGGATGCGGGAGCTGTTTCCGAGCGGTGAGCTGCGAAAGCGGGAGCTGATGGAGATCGCGCGGAGCCGCGAAGGCGTCGACTCGGAGTCGGCGGCTCCCGCAGAAGCCGAAAGCGGCGAACGAGTTTCCGGGTTCCCCGCGTTGATGGTCGACCGCATGCCGCCCGCGCCACCCTTGCCTGCCAGCTTGCTGGTGATGTTGATCGGCGTGCTGACGGTGCTAACCGTCGTCACGATTGACTGGCTGCGACAGTAGAGTCATGAGGCCGAACGCGAAGTAAGGTGGCCCCGCCGCGTGGACGAGGCCTCTGAGCCGCCCGCGACGATCGAGAACTGGCGCACCGGAACTGCCTTGGCGAATCGGGCACGAAGAAAGCACTCGTATGGAAGAAGGAGGAAGCTCGCCCGACGAAGCGAGGCGGCGATTGTCGTCGACGATGCAGCGCCGGCTTCGCACCTGGTGAACGTCGTCGTAGAAGCGATCGGCCGTCACCGAAAGTACGCGGACGACCTCGCCGGACGGAACGTCTCCTTCGCCAATAGGGATCGAGGGGCGCGACGCGTCCCGATTGAGCTTCAACACCGCATAGTCGGGTGAGAGAAGGCTCGGGCTCGGCGTGGACGCGGACTCGATTCGCTCGCAGCCAATCCACTCGGCGGGCCGACGTTTGGACTGCGCAAACCCCAACCAGAGGCCGTCGCAGCGTCCGCCGTTCGAGAGCTCCCAAGCCACGCAGTGCCCGGCGGTAACCGCAGTTCGGGGACCGATCAGCGCGGCGGTGCAACGGGTGGGTTCACGAGGTGCTGAAAGTCCGACCAGTAAGGCAACCGACTCGCTGCAAACTTCTCCTGCGAGGCAGGAAACCTCGTAGCGCGGAGGGACCGAATCGATGTAGCGTGCGGACGTTGAAGAGGTCGCCTTGCACGCCGTCAAAGAAAGGAGTGCTGCGACCCACAAACTCGAAACGAACCGTGCCCTCTCCTTCATTCAATCAACCTATCAAGCCTCGACGACGGCGTCACACCCAGCACTTTCCGTCTGTTTCTTGGCCGAAAGAGCCAGTTTGGATAGAACGGATCGGGATGCTCCGCACGCTCGGGATCGCCATGCTGTGCCTTGCCGCCTTGGCTCCATCCCGAGTGGACGCCGATGCGTCGGTGCTGATCGTGCAGCAGGGCGATGCGCTCAGCTCGATCGCGAAACGTGCCGGCGTGTCCGTGGAACAGATCAAACATTGGAATGACCTCGACGGCGACATGATCCGAATTGGTCAGAGGCTCGTGGTCGGACAAGGGGCGGCGCGGTCGCACTCGGAGGACGAAATCGATTGGACGCCTCCCTTCGACTACGGCGCGCCAGCTCCAGACACGACGACGGGCATCAAACCGCGAATCGCAGCGCGCGACCCGTCCAGTGCGGTCGCGACTCGCCTTTCGGACGACGCGGCCAAAGGGAAGAAGCCCAAGCGTGGAAAAACCTACCGCGTTCAGAAAGGCGATACGCTCTCCGGTATCGCTCTCCGGCATCGCACCACGATTGGAGAGCTCCTCGCATCCAATCCAGGGCTTCGCGCCGATCGAATCTTCCCCGGCCAAACGATCGACATCGGCGCACCGAGGCCCGAAGTCGTGTTCAAGCTCGAGCGCGGAGACAGCTTACTTGCGGTCGCGGGCCGCTACGACGTCAGCCCGCGCGACCTGAGCCGCTGGAACGCGGGGTTGAGCCACCGAGACCCTCGGCCAGGTACCAACATTCGCCTCTACACGCGAGTCCCCGTCAGCCCATCGGAAGCCATTGGGCCGACGAACCGAGGGCGCCTCGAAAACGGCGTGCGTCTGCCGTCACACCGCGGCTATTTGGTTCGCAGTCCCGCGCGCGCATACGGGACCGAGGAGACGACCCGCTGGATCGTCGCGGCATTCAACGCCGTGGACTCGAGGTTCAAGCAGCGCAAGGTCGTCCGCATTCACGACATCAGCGACCGTGACGGCGGCAAGCTCCGCGACCACAAGAGCCACCAAAACGGACGTGACGCAGACATCAGTTACTACCAGACCGAATGCGGCCCCAAGGGCTGCCGATTCGACGATTTCAGGGCATCGCAGCTCGACGTTGCCCGGCAATGGACCTTGCTCGAGCACTGGCTCCGCCATGGACAGGCCGAGATGATCTTCATCGACTATCGTCTGCAGGCCAAGCTCTACCGCTACGCGAAACGAAAAGGGGCCACCAAGGCGCAGCTCGACCGGTGGATCCAATATCCGCGCGGCAAGTACGAGCCGAACGGCGTGATTCGTCACTTCCCCAATCACGCGGACCACCTTCACGTTCGTTTCGTGTGCCCGTACTCCGACCTCAACTGCCGGCCCTGAGAGCGGTTGCGCCGAACAGCGCTTCTTCGAGCCTGCGCATGGCGGCGGCCCGCGCGTTGACTCTTCGTCGCAGCTCGGCGGTCATCTCGCCATAGGTCAGCGCGAACCCGTCGGGCAGGAACATCGGTTCGAAGCCGTGGCCAAGGTCTCCGCGAATCGGCCAGACCAAGGTACCGAGCGCTTCGCCGCGAAACGTGCGCGCGCGGCCATCCGGCGAAGCGACGCACAGGACGCAAACGTAGGTGGCACGGCGGCTCGCCCCTTCGCCGAGCTCTCGAAGGCGCGCGTCGACACGACGGCGAGCGATATCGAAGTCTCGCCCTTCACCGGCCCAGCGCGCCGTATGGATGCCCGGTTCGCCTCCGAGGGCATGGACGGCCACTCCAGAATCGTCTGCAATCGCCACGCGGCCGGTGGCCTGTGCGGCCGCCAGAGCTTTGAGCTCGGCGTTGGCTTCGAAGGTCGTTCCCGTTTCCTCGGGCTCGGGCAGCTCGAGGTCCTTGGCGGAGATCAGTCGAACCGGAAGCTTCGCGAACAAATCCTGCAGCTCCCGGGCCTTGCCGGAGTTGTGCGTCGCGAGGACCCAATCGTCGGAGAGGCCTGGCACTAGTTTGCGCGTTCGAAAGGCAAGCGAGGCGGTGAGGTGTCGGCGAAGCTCGGATAGGGCTTGCGCCGCTCGAGCTGTTCTTGAAACACGTGGGGCTTCGACGTCGGCAAGTCGCAACGGCCACGTTCACAGACGTAGGCCGTACTCTTGCCGCCCATCGCCCGCTTCGCTTCGAGCCAAGGGATCGTCGACTCTTGTTGACTTGCTTCGTTATCAGTGAGAACAGTGAAGACTTTGTTGGGCACGAACGACCTCCGAAGCCGCTCACTGAGCAAGCTCGCTTCTTCGCGGCTTGCCGGAGCGATCAGCGCGACTTCGAGAGGGGTGTCGTAGTAACGGTCGAGGGCCACCAGCAACAAGGGAAAGCCCGTCGGTGACCTCGTCACGTGTAAGGCCAGCGAAGCGAACAGACGTTCGGCCCGGCGTCTCCATTTTGGGTCCCCGGTGAAGTCGTGAAGGCGGAGAAGGTTGTTGGCCGCGACGGAATTGCCAGAGGGAACAGCGCGGTCATAGGCGGGCTTTTCCCGGACTAGAAGCGCTTCACCATCGTCTGAAGTCAAGTAGTAGCCGCCGGTTTGCTCGTCGAGGTAGCGCAGATCTTGGTCGGTTTGAAGCCCGACCGCGCGCCCTATCCAAGCTGCGTCACCGGTCGCTTCGTAGAGATCGAGGCAGGCGGCCACCATGAAGGCGTAGTCATCGAGAAACGACGCGCTGCCTTTCTTCCCGGCACGATAAGTCCGCACCAATGCGCCATCTTTGGCTCGCAGCTGCTCGAGCACGAATCGCACGGCGCGCGCTGCGACTTCGACGTAGCGCGGTTCTGCGAGCATCCACCCTGCTTTGGCGAAAGCCGCGCCCATCATGCCATTCCAGGCCGCGATGATCTTCTCGTCACGGATGGGCGGCGGGCGAGAGGCCCGGGCTTCGTAGAGGGTCCATCGCGCGCTGCGGATCACTTCGGCGACTCGCCTTGGAGCGAGACCGAGCTCGGACGCAAGCTCTTGGTCGGTCTTGACGCGGTGAAGGATGTTTCGACCTTCGAAGTTCCCGCGCGTGGTTACGCCGAACGCTGAAGAAACGACCGCTGCGTCGCCGGCGCCGAGCAATTGCTCGAGCTCGTCCGGTGTCCACGTGAAGAACCAGCCTTCTTCGTCATGCCCGCTCGGAGTCGGGCTGTCTGCGTCGGTCGCCGAATAGAAACCGCCTTCGGGAGAGGTCATCTCGCGAGCGACGTAGTCGAGAATCTCGCGAGCCACGCGCTGATACGCCAGATCGCCCGTATGCTGCCAAGCCTCCAGATAGACCACGGCGAGCTGGGCGTTGTCGTAGAGCATCTTCTCGAAGTGCGGGACCAGCCACTGGGCGTCGGTGGAGTAGCGGTGGAAGCCGCCCCCGACCTGGTCGTAGATCCCGCCCGCTGCCATTTGATCGAGCGTGGTCGCCACCATGGCCGTCGCACCCGCGTCACGCGTTCGGCGCGCGTATCGCAAAAGCAGTGAGAGGCGGGAAGGCTGTGGAAATTTGGGTGCACCCCCAAAGCCACCGTCGACCGGATCGAACATCCTGCCGAGGTTCTGGGCGGCCACGGCGATCACCTTGTCGCTCGGGACTCCCGGCCCGGGCTGAATCGCCGCCGCTTTCTCGACGCGCTGACTGAGCTCCTGGGCGCGCGCAACGACTTGCGTGGGCTCGTTTTTGTAGAGGCTCAGCATGTCGGTGAGGATGTCGATCAGCCCGGCGCGGCTGCCGCGAAAGCCTTTTCGTGGAGGGAAGTAGGTGCCGCCGAAGAACGGCTCTTTGTCCGGCGTCATGATGACGGTCATCGGCCATCCACCGCGGCCGGTGAGAATGGTGACCGCCGTCATGTAGACGCTGTCTATATCTGGCCGTTCCTCCCGGTCGACCTTGATCGCGATGAAGTGACGATTGAGATACGCCGCGATCTCCTCATCTTCGAAGGACTCGCGCTCCATCACATGGCACCAGTGACAGGTCGAGTAGCCCACCGATAGAAAGATCGGCTTGTTCTCTCGTTTGGCCCGCTCGAAGGCTTCGTCCGACCAGGCGTACCAGTTGACCGGATTGTGGGCGTGCTGAAGCAGGTACGGGCTCGACTCGCGGATCAGGCGATTGGTGAATCGCGGCGAGCCGTCGTCGTTGAGATGGTGACTGCGTGGAACGTAACTCGGCCCTTGGGACGCGAGCACGCGGTCGAGCCCTTGTTGGAGCGCTTCGTCGACGAACGCGACGCCGGGCACATCTGGATCGCTTTCGGCGCCCGCGCTCGGTTCCGCGGCCGACTTGGGCTCGCTCGGCGGGACCGGGTCGCAGGCGAAGCCGGGCAGTGCCGCGGTGGCCACCAGGAGCAAAGCTCCAAAACGCGTTTCTGGGAATCGGTTCATTTCGCCCAAACCCTAATGAGAACGGGAGCTTGCAGAAGGAGGCTCCTAGGGCTACATCCAGCGGATCGCAACCGGATGCAAGCCCGGCGCGTCCGTGATACACGACGGGCTCCTTTTTCCGGGCCCTGGGGCCGGCTTTCACCCGATTTTCGAGGAACTGTAATCGATGCCCGAGTCTACACCCTCCGTAACACCCAGAGTTTTCGAGCACATCAGCCGCAAAGACTGGGGCCGCTCCGTGCTCGTCCTTGAGATCCCGGACAAGCGCACTTTCCTCTTCGAAGACGGCGCGGAGCGAAGCTTCAGGCCGGACTACTGGCACAAGATGGAAATCATCGACGTGCTGGCCAACGAGGCCGTCCGCATCGACCGGATCGCGCGTCGCAACCAGGCACCAGCGCCGGGCTCGAGCCGCAAGTCCAAGGCCCCGCCCAAGAAGCCCGACATCACGTTCGGGCAACAGGTCGCCTACTTCGTGACCCTCTACCCAGTCGGTTTCGAGGACGAGTCGTACATCAAATCCGAGCGTGGCGTGGCCGGCAGCAAGGGCAGAGAGAAGCTCAAGGAAGCGGCGATCGAGCGTGCTGAGGATCTCCTCAGCCAGAAGAACCTGGACGAGCTGACGGGGAACAGGAGCTACGAAGAGATCCACCAGATGATCTACGAGTTTCTGACGAGCACCAAGAGCACGACACAAAAGGCTGAAGCGACTCGGTTCAAGAACCTGCCGGAAGACAGCCGTGAGACGGTGGCGCTGGCGCTTCGAGAGCTGCTCTACGGAGAGCGGACGTATCCAATTCGCTTCGACTCGTTCGTCGCGGCGCTCGATGTCGAGGACGGCGCCACTTGGCCTCTGACGACCTTGCTCCCCGCGCTGGTCTACCCGGCGGACCATCTGTTCGTGAAGCCGACCTTCCTGAAGAAGCAGGCGCTCATCCTGGACATCGATCCCAAGTACGACACGACGCCGAACTCGACGACGTACATGCAGTTCCTGGAGGCCGCCAAAAAGACGATGGAGCTCTTGGAAGAAGCAGGACAGCGGCCGCGCGATCTCTGGGACGTGCACGTGTTCATCTGCAAGACGCTCAGTCCGAAGGCGATTAAGGAAGCTACCGGCGTCGCGTAGCGCTGCGCGATGAAGTCGGTGGTCCGAGCGGAATCGTGGCCGATTCGAGGTGGTTTTCGAATCGCGCGCGGTGCTCGGGCCTCGGCCGACGTGGTCGTGCTCGAGCTTCATGACGGAGGCTCGATCGGGCGCGGCGAGTGCGTGCCCTATGCGCGGTACGGGGAGTCGATCGAGTCGGTGTCCGCGGAGATCGAGGCAGCTTGTCCGAAACTGCGCGGGACCGATGCGCACGCTCAATTGGCCGCGATGCCCCCCGGCGCCGCCCGGAACGCGATCGATTGCGCGCTTTGGGAGCTGAAGGCGAAGCGCGCGGGCACGGAAGTCTGGCGGCTTGCAGGCCTCGACTCGCCTCCCCGGGCGGTTCACAGCATGCGCACGATCAGCGTCGACAGTACCAAGAACATGAAGACAGCAGCGACCAAGCTCGCCCGAGCACCGGTCATCAAGGTGAAGGTGGACGGCGGTGCGGATATGGAGCGTATCGAAGCGGTGCACCAAGCTGCGCCCGATGCAGCGCTCGTCGTCGACGCGAACGAAGCCTGGTCGGAGCAGCAGCTCGACGCTTGGCTGCCCCAACTAACGAAGCACGGCGTCGTGGTGCTCGAGCAGCCGCTTGCAGCACGCGAGGATGCAGCGCTCGATGGCCTCGAACGCGCCGTGCCCATCTGCGCCGATGAATCGTTTCACGATGGGAGCTCGTTCGCCCAGGTCCTGGGCCGCTATGACATGGTCAACATCAAGCTCGACAAGACGGGTGGGCTCAGCGAAGCGCTTCATTGCACTCGGGAAGCGAAACGCCTCGGCTTGCAGATCATGCTTGGATGCATGGTCAGCACGTCACTCTCGATCGAGCCAGCACTCCTGTTGGCCTCGGAGGCGAAGTACATCGACCTAGACGGGCCTCTGCTCTTGGAGCACGATCGAACCGGAGCCCTCCATGACCGGGACGCCGGCCTTTTGCGACCTTCAGGCTCGATCTGGGGTGCCCGCTAGGAACGAGACCGCTCCGCGAATCACCGAGGGGTGGTTCATGACGAAGGTGTGGATCGCCGGGACGACGTGATGCTCGCTCGCGCCCTCGAGGCGAGTCTCGTCCACCGTCACCAAACCGTCTCCCGGCACACCGGCCGCATCGCCCGCAAAGATCGCGACCGGAACCTCGGGCACAGGAAGCGTCGCGGCAAAGCCTTCGGCGATCTGTCCATACGAGGGGCCGAGGATCCCTCGCATCACGCCCCCCTTGTCGAGAGAGCCTGCAAGCGATGCGCCCCGGTTGGGTGGAGCAATCATCACGATGCGATCGATCGCCGAGCGCCAAGGCGCGTCATGGCGAAGGAGCTGCCGAATGACCAATCCGCCGAGACTGTGGGACACGAACGAGAGCCTGTTCGGGGTGGGGATATGGTCGAGCAGCTCGGCGAGCGTCGCGGCGTGCTCCTGAATCGACTGCCGGGTGCTCGGGTAGTCGAGACGCGCAGTCGTGAACCCCGCTTCTCGGAGAGCTCCGTCCAACCTGGCGAGCGAGCGACGCGTACGGCCGAGGCCATGCAGCAAGACGACCAGGCGATCGATCGAAGCCGCCACTGGTTGCGCCTCATCGAGTGCTTCGGTGCACTGTGCCCATGAGCCGCGGCAGACGATGCGACCCGCTCGGTCGAGCAGCCTGCAGGTCTGCCCATCCCAATGTCGCTGCACGCGCCAACCATCGCGCCATCGCGCGTCGGCCCAGAGCTGCGTGCCGGGGGGCTCGATCATCCCCCGAGATCTTCTTTGAGCCGATCTTGAATCTGGTTGTCGCTCGGATAGATCTCCTCGACGTGCTCCGAATCGACCAGGGTCGCGGTCAGCTTCTTGAGCATGTGCTTGACCGAGCGAGCGTCGGAACCTGCCGTGACGAGCTCGATCAGCAGAGCCTCCTTGCGGTCTGGGTCGAGCTCAAGCTCGCCTTGCTCGACCATCCGATCGAGCGAGCCGGATAACGCTTGCAGCAGCTTGCGCGTGAACGGCGTGTGCTGAAAAGGAGGCGGCTCGTCGGCGTGTTCGTCCTGCTCGTCGGGCGCCGGGACGCTTGCCGCCGTCCGCCAACCGTCGTGCCGCTCCATCCATTCGACAGCCATCTTTGCCAGCTTCGAGTCTTCTCCGGCTGCGGTCTGGTCGATGATTCTCGGCACATCGCCAGCATGGATCGCTTGCTCGAAGTCGATGAGGTGATCGACGAGGGATCGATGAATCGCGTCCATGTCGGAGACGCCAACTTCTTCGGGGAGCTCGAGCGAACGCGTCGCCAGGAACCTTCGAGTGAGCCAGAGCGAAAGGCGCCGTTGCCAGCCATCTTCGCGATCGACCGACGCCTTGCTGCCGTCGGACTCGACTAACGGCCATTGGCCTCGCGAGATCGCATCCCAGGCTTCGAACAGCGGGGTGTCGAGAAGCTCTTCGACGATGTACAGGGCGGACGTCGGTCCTTTCTCCCACTCGTCGTCGAGCAAAGACGATGTGTCGCTTTGGATGTCTTGAAGCTTTGCGTCGTCGAGCTCGCCCTTGGCGTGCCGGACCTGCGCGGTCATCCACCGGAGCGCATCGGTGAGGTCTGCAAACTCGAGGTCGCCGCGCATTCCGTCTTTGAGCGTGTAGACCCGGTGCCGGCCCTCGGGGTCGGCAATCGTGTCGGCAAGGAAGATTAGGCCGTCGAGGTCGGAAGCGACGAACGGCTCCACCTCGCCCACCTGAAGCGCCCAGTGCAAGCGCCACGGCCGGGAAGGATCGCCGACGGCCATTCCCGCATAGGTGGACTCGAGGGTTTCCAGCAATCGAAACCCATGCGCCGCGCTCGAGGTCACGTGCAAAAGATCCACGAACGCGTCGATTCGCGAGTCGCCAAGGTCGGGTGGCTGACCCGGTTGGCCGAGGGCATCCCAGTACGCCTGGATCCCCTTCAGAAACGGCTGTTGAGGCATAGGGGGCGGAAACTAGCCCAATTTCGGAAAGGTGAAAGCCCGCCGTCCACTTGAAACACGTTCTATTCTTGCCTAGACCCCGGGAACTATGCCGATTGATGAGGATGCGTTCAAAGAGGCGCTTCGCGGCTGGGCTAGCGGAGTGACCGTCGTGACCGCGCGGAGCGGCGATCAGGTGCACGGAATGACCGTGTCTGCCTTCTCGAGCGTCTCTGCGGATCCGCCCCTGGTTCTAGTCTGCGCGAACCGAACCTCGACCACCCACGGCGTCATCGAAGCGGGCGGTGTATTTGCGGTCAATATTCTGGCCTCGCATCAGCAGCATGTATCGAACCTTTTCGCGTCATCAGAGAACGAGGATTCTCGCCTACAGAAGGTCAGCTGGACCGAAGGGGCCACGGGAGCGCCACTGATCGACGAAGCGGCCGTGTCGCTCGAGTGCAACGTGACCAGCTCGCACCGCGAGGGGAGCCACACGATCTATGTCGGCCGGGTCGAAGCGGTTCACGCGACCGACGCCGAGCCGCTGCTCTACTACAACGGCGCGTACAGGTCCCTGCACTGCCGCGACTAATCGCCGGTGAACTGGCGCCAGAGCGTCTCCAAGGTGGTTTCGAGCATTCCGGCCTTCGTCGTGTTGTACGGGGTGAAGTTCATCAAGCGAACGTAGTCGACGCGCGCGTTCGGCCCTTGTCCGTCGATGTCCAGGACATTGAGGCAGCCGGGATCCTGTTCGATGCGGCGATAGATTTGAGGGCCGGTGCCCAATGCCTGAGCCAGGATCGTCCGGTTCACGACACCGTGGCAGGCGACGAAGGCGCAGGTCCAGTCGCTGCGGCTCACTAGGCCCGCCCATGCTGCAGAGACGCGGTTCCACAGCGCCGCATAGGACTCGCCCGTGAGAAACCGCGCATCGGGATCTTCGGCGTTGTCGAATGCCCGGGTGAAGAGCGTTTCCATGTCCTCGAAGTTCTCGACGTCCTCAAAACTGCCTGTTTTCGCTTCCGAAAGGCCCTCGATGACGCCGATCGGAAGGTCCCTCGAGCCGATGGCGAGGCGAGCCGTCTGCCGCGTGCGCCGAAGCCCTGTGCAAACTGCGAGGTCGATC
>JAOTXX010000136.1 GCA_029862185.1 Myxococcales bacterium | reverse complement strand
CGACTCCGCTTCCGGGTTCGGTTTCCTCGACACGGGCCTGGATTTCGATCAGCAAGCCGCGCTCCGGATGCACGATCAGCGGCCGGTTGAGCTCCACGTCTTCAACCGTGAGCGGAAACGGGAGCTCCGCTCGGCCCGTGACATACGCGACCGCTTCCGCCATCGCCTCGAGGCCGAAGACGGCTGGCAAGAGATGGGAGCCCTCATAAACGTGATCGCGCACGTATGGGTCTCGCTCCAGATCGAGCGTAGTCCGGCAAACCAGCTCGCGGCCTGGTTCGAGGGTCAGGATCCGATCGATGAAGCGGTGCGCGCGAGGCAGCTCGGGCATCTTGGGACGCCACGTATCCACGCTACCCAGGCTCCCGGTCAGGATGACTTCCCGCGTTCCCGGGTCGTGCTTGATCAGCTCGAGGAAACGCGCGACGCCTTCCTCGACGGGGATGGCGTCGACGCCGAGCTTGCTGAGGCGCTTGATACTGCCGAGCTTGGCACCCATGCCCACCTCGTCCCAAATGCTGTAGGCGAGCGAGACCACCTCCACCGATGGATGCCGAGCGGCGAATTGGCCGAGGCTTCGATCGAGACCTGATTAGCGAAAGCGTACCAGCCGTTGTGCGCCATTCCGACAACGCCGATGACCGAGGTCAGCGCGACGAACATCTTGGGCGGTACATCCTCGAGTGCGGCGAAGAGGTGCAGCGCTCCCAACAGCTTAGGGGCGATCTCTTCGATGACTTCGGAGACGTTCGGTTCCTCTACGCGTCGCGGGCGGTTGAGGCCTGCACCGTGAACGAGGACATCAACCGAGCCGAAGTCCTTGCGTACGGCCGCGACGAGGCGTTCCACGTCCTCTCGCACGGCCAGATCACATTGCCTATACTCGCTGCGAAGTCCCTCGGCCTCGAACTTCAAAAGCGTCTCGCGGATCTCGTCTGCCCCAGGGCCGTGGGCCTCCGCGTCGGGTGCTCGGGAGCTTCCCACCAAGACCATCGTCGCCCGGGTCTCACGCGCCAACGCCAGGGCGCACTGGGCGGTGATTCCTTTTGCTCCCCCGGTGACCAGCACGACGTCATTAGGTCCGATCGAAGTCGCGCGAGGCGCATAGGACGCTCGGTGTTGAAGCCGCGGGGCACCTACGAAGCGTCGCCCATCGGAGTCGTACCGCGCTGACACGAAAGGCTGCTCGTCGGCGAGCTCTTGAAGGAGCGCATCGGCGATGCGTGCAGCTTGACCGTCGGTGCAGGCGAACTCGAGCGATCGCACTCGAAGCTTGCGGCGCTCGAGATGGACGGTGGCTGCGAACGCATCAGTAGACCAGTCGTAGTGGGTGTTTCCTTCGGCCTCGCCAGCGCGCGCCCGAATCCAGGCGACACAGGACGGACGACCGCTCTTGGCGACAGTCGAAGGCAACTCGCGGGCGGCGAGGGCGAGCAACTCGACCACCTGACTCAACTCCTCGGTGGCACTCGACGCGCTCATGTCGGGGCATACGACCAGAAGATGGTCGCATGGCGTCGCCGCGTCAGAGCCGTTCACCGCCTCGCGAGCGTGAACATTGACGCCCCTGTCCCTGAGCTCCTGCACCAGCTTCACTACAATCGCATCGTTCGCATCTGGGGCCAATACCAAGGTGCGGCCTTCCGTGAGGAGATCGACATCCGTGCTCCGAGACAAGCGCTCCTCTTCCCAATCGAGTGCAAAGTTCGCCACCCAGGGATTGTCGGCCTCGTCGAGCCGTTCGGCGCTTGCGGGCCCGCCCCGTGCCGCGTTTGCCTCGAGCAGCCCCATGCGCTCGATCAGCTCCCCGAGCGTCACCTCGGCAAACTGAGCGGCATCAAACGCCTCGGAAATCCCGAGCTGCTCCGCGGCGTCCGATACCAACTCGACCGTCTTGATCGAGTCGAGGTGCAGGTCGTCCACCAGTCGAAGGTCGAGTGTGAGAGTCTCGACGGGAAATCCGGTTTGTCTGTGGAGCACGTCCAGAACCACGGCCTTCGCGTTGCGTTGCGGAGGAAGGCTCGACCCGCCCGCTCGGCCGGTGTCCTGTATTGCCCGTGCCGAGTCGGGGGAGAGCGCGCGAATGTGGCTCACCGGATCGCGCGAGCGTTCCGCTTGAGCTTGATCTAGCTCCTGGGTATGGATAGACGCCATGACGTCGGCGTCGAACACGGGCTTCTCACAAGGGTTCACGAAGAACGACAGCTCGCCCGCGGACCTGAATCGACGGATGTGTCGCTGGTCCCAGAGCTTGGCGAGATTAATCTCGGCGCCCAGGATGTGGAGGTAGCCAAGAGCGATGTTGAGGTCCTGATCGCGGCGGGCCTTCCCTTCGAGCGGCAAGCAGAGTGTCCCCCCGACTCCCGTGGTCTCGTTGGTCAATCCGGACAGAACGGCACCCGGGCCGACTTCGAGCAGCACGTCGCAGTCGCTGCCCGCCAGCGCTGCCACCGATCCGAAGTTCACAGGCTGGACGACTTGCTCGCTGAAATGCTCGCTCAGGCTGATCGGCCCCTCCAAGGAACCGCCGGTCATCGTGCTGTACAGCCGCGCCTTGCTTGGCGTGGCCGTACCTCGGACTTGCGGGAGGTCGCGCAGTTGCGTGACGGTTCCGCTGAAATGTGCGGAGTGGAAGGCGGCGGAGACCGGGAGCTCGCGGGCGCGTATCCCACGTTCCTTGGCAAGCGCGACTGCCGCCCTGACGGCTTCGACGTCGCCAGACACGACCGTCTGCGTCGGGCTGTTGACGTTGGCGATCACAACATAGCCGTTGACCCAGTCGATGAGCTGTCGCGCCTCACTCGGCGGACACGACAAGCTCGCCATCGACCCTTCGACGGGGACTTCGCCCATCAGCTTTCCGCGCAAGGCCGCGAGTTGAAGCACGGACTTCTGGTCGAGGGCTCCCGCCGCATGGAAAGCGGTCAGCTCACCTAGGCTATGACCTCCGACCGCGTAGGGACTCAACCCCAGCCGTTGCATGAGCTCGAGCCAGAGCAAGCTCGCCAAGCAGATTGCGGGCTGCGCGACCTCGGTTTGCGTGAGGGCTCACATCCCACGCTGCTGTTGCTCCCCGTCGAGGTCTTGGTCGGTATCATGATAGATCAGGCCGCTCACGGGGCCGACGCCAAGGTCTTCGAGCCAGCTGTCCGCGTTTGCGACGAGGTCGCGTGCCCAATCGAAGCGCTCGACGAGCGTGCGCGCCATGTTCACCCGTTGCGAGCCCTGCCCTGGGAAGAGGAATCCGACCTTGGGCTCTTTCGCTCCCGTAGACAGGGCTACCCGTCGATCAGGCATGACGAAGGAGGCGCGATCGCCGCCGTCCGAGTTCTGAATCGCGCTGATTAGCGTTGCCAAGCGCTCCTGGAGATCGTTCGGGCTGCTGGCCACGATCGCGGCACGCGCGGTTCCCGTGCCGCCAAGCCTGCTCGCAAGCTCTGCTGCCAGGTCCGGCATCTCGCCGACGCTCATTCCAGCGACGGCGTCCGAGAGATCGTGCGCACGCCGCTCGAGCGCCTCGAGGCTCTCTTCTTGAAGGGCGAAAAGCTCGGTGGCTTGCTTGGAAGCCAGCATCGCCCGCTCGTCGAGGGCTGGCCTGAGATATCGTGAAGGGCCGTGACCGGAGCTGAGGGTCACGTGGCTGTTGATCCCACCGAACCCCATTGCGGAGACGCCGGCGGTGAGCGTGTCGGTCGGGTTGCGTACGCTGCCGGTTCGAACCGGGTAGAGGTTTCGGGCCTTCGTGCTGAAGACTTCGTGAGGCTCGTCGCAGCCGGCCGTCGGGGGAACCACGCGCCGATTCACGCCTGCGATGGCTTTGAGCAGGCCGCCAATACCGGCGGCGGCCTTGGTGTGCCCGACCAGCGACTTGAAGGAAGTGACGCCGCATCGATGCGGCTTGGCCTCGCCGAACGAATCGATCGTGTTGGAGATCGCAGAGAGCTCGACCGGGTCACCAACCGAGGTCCCCGTCCCGTGTCCCTCGACGAAATCGAGCCTGTGGGCGGAGTAGCCCGCACGGTCGTACGCGCGTCGCAAGGCCAGAGCTTGACCGTCGACCGTTGGCGCGGTGATGCCGCCTTTTCCGTCGGACGAGATACCCCATCCGTTGAGCGCGGCGTAGACGTAATCACCGTCACGCTTGGCATCGTCTAGTCGCTTCATCACGATGAAGCCGCAGCCTTCGCCGGGCAAAAATCCGCTGCCAGCGCGATCGTAGACTTTCATGTCTGAATCGGTGAGCGCGCCCACCTTCGCAAACCCAACGATCTCGAACGCGTCCAGGCTCACGTCGACGCCTCCAGCCAGCGCGACGTCGATGTCGCCCGCGCACAAAGCGTTTGCCGCAGTTGCCACCGAGAGGAGCGATGAGGCGCAAGCACCGTCGACCGTGTAGCCCCCGCCGCGGAGGTCCATGTAGTTGCAGATGCGTCCCGCGATCGTGTTGGAGAGGGCGCCGGCGAGCGTGTCTTCGTTCGGGGCCGGGAAAAACGATTTGAAGATCTTTTCGGTTTCGGCGACGAGCTCTTCGAGGGTGGCGCCGTCGAGCCCCTTTTTGATACCCGCGGCGCGGATGGTCTTTTGAACGAAGGGCCAGCGTCCGCGGAGGAGGTGTGCGCGCTGTTGCTCCCCGGTCAGCGTGTTCCCTATCACGACCCCGGTCCGGTCGCGCGGAAGCTCGCTCGCTTCGTATCCAGCGTCGTTCAGCGCCTGCAGCGCGACGTCTAGTGCAAGCCAATGCGTGATGTCGGTCTGTTCGTAGACCTGTTTTGGAATTCGGAGGCGCGCCCAGTCGAATTCGAAGCCGTCGATGACCGCAGCGCGCTCCAAGTAGGTCTTGTCGGGCGCGTTCTTGTCGGAGTCGCCATACTCCGAGAGTGGGAGGCGCTCGTCTGGCATTCGTCGAAAGCTCTGGCGCTGCGTGAGCACGTTTTCCCAGAGCTCGCGAGGGTTTCGCGCGTCTGGGTAGCGACAGCCCAGACCAATGATGGCGATCGGGCAGCTATCGGGATTGGAAGGTGTCATGAAAGAAACACAGGCGTAAGGAGAGGTGAGACAAACGGGTGAGCTAGTATACAGAAATCAGCGCCTGTCCTGACTGAACAACGGCTCAGCCAGGCAAGCTTTTGTTCGATCAACTCGATTTCAGAGTCGAATGCAGCCACTTCGGACTAGCCCGGACGTCCCTGCGTCATCGGCTGCTGAAGGGATCGTCAGTAGTTCGGCGGACCAGACGACATCCACTCGGCTCACGCGGCAGCAGTCGGGCTCCGAGTGATTCGTCGAGCCGATGCCCAGTGACACGCATCGTATCCTCGAAGCAGCCGTCCCGTCTCGAAAGAGCACCAAGAGCCCCCGGAATCGCCTTCCCGTTGCGCTGTCCCGCGAGGAGTCAGCCGCCGCAGCAGTCGTCGCCGCCGCTGCCGCAGGAGCCGCAGGAATCCGCCGGCGAACCCGCAGGACACTGCGCAGGGATGACGCACAAATACGTGCAGCGATCCGGAAGGCTCCCCACGTCTCGGCAGATGCCGCCCGTTGGGCACTGGTCGTCGGTTCCGCCCGGGCACTGTGTGTCGCTGAGCAATGCGCGCACCGCAGGGCAGG
>JAOTXX010000067.1 GCA_029862185.1 Myxococcales bacterium | reverse complement strand
AGCGACGGGGCGAGACTCGGTTGTGGCTTGATTGCTGGAGAACGGAGCGGACGAAAGCCCGCGGAGCTGCAGCAATCAGTTGTGCCGGGGGCGGGACTCGAACCCACACGTGTTGCCACGGGCGATTTTAAGTCGCCTGCGTCTGCCATTCCGCCACCCCGGCAAGGCGCGAATCATCGCGTTAATGAATGAGCTCGTCCACCCGGCGCGGCATTTGCGGGCCGGGGCGCTCGGGGCCCGTGTCGACAATCCGGTTCTTGCTGTCGACCAGCACAACCTTTGGTTTGTGCGTTCGCGCCTCTTTGTCGGTCATCTCGCCAAACGTGGCGATGATCGCCAGGTCGCCGGGGCTCATGTGATGGGCGGCCGCCCCATTGACACAGATCACGCCGGAGCGTCTCGGGCCCTCGAGCGCATAGGTCGCCAAGCGGGTGCCCTGCGTGATGTTCCAGATCTGAACTTCTTCGTGCTCGAGGATGCCCGCGGCATCGAGCAGGTCGGCGTCGATCGTCACGCTACCTTCGTAGTCCAAGTCAGCGTGGGTGATCGTAGCTCGGTGGATCTTTCCGAGGAACATTCGTCGGCGCATGGTTTGAACCTCCGTAGCGTCCCGAAATGGGTACGCTCAGATGCCTGCAGAACTTAACCCCTCATTTAGAACACCGCAAGCCTTCGCATCAAGTGCGATCCCGGCAGGCAAAATTGAACGATTTCAGGCGGTAGGCGCGGTGATGAACTCGAGGCCGAGCAGGTAACCGTCCGGCCGCGCCTGCGACCACACGACCCTCGCGTGCTCGACCGTCGCATGGTCGGGCGCCGTCCGAACGCGCAGCGTGCAGACATGATCGAGGGGCACGCCCATGTCGACCGCAACCCGCAGGCCGCCGACGCTCGCGTTGATCGCCAGGCCTGCGCCTCGCGTTGGCGTCAGGAGCTCGATCTCGGCATCGAGCGGCCAGCGCCGGAACCGACGGCGCGCACCTCGATGCACCGCAACGTCGACGCCACCCTTCGGCAGGATCGAAGAGAGTCTTTGGGGAACGGGTATCACGGCACTGCGGAATGTATCGAAGTGGGCGATCGCTGGCTAGCGTTTTCTGCGTTCTCGGTTCGCAAGACCAAGCGCGCGCTTACCCTTCAGGCGGAGACACCCCGTTTAGTTGTTCGGATACCCACCAAAACAGACCGAACGCAATCGCTCCACTTGATCGCGGATACGCGCAACGGCCCCGGCAACGCGAGTGCCATACCAAAACAAATCCTTCCCGTCGACGGGTTCGACCAGCAGCGAGGGGGACACATCGAGCTCCTGAAAGGCCGTCGCGTCGTCCTCGCTGAACGCATAGGGCTCGTCGGGCAACAGGACCGCACGCGCACCTCGTTCGATGACTTCTTCCAATCGAATCCTCGGATATCGCGTGTCGCGCGCATCCACCTTTTGGCCGGTCCGAGGCCTGGTTTTTCCGAGATCTGCGGCCAAGGGGTAAAGCCGCGGGCGTCCGGAAAAAACGTTGTGCGCGCCGCAGATCTCGAGGACGTCGCTCGCGTACGCGCGTCCGTCAAAAGTCATCCAAGGGTCTTTCCAAATGGGAACGAACACCGGAACCGCCGTGCTTCGGTGTTCGCGACGCGTACGCTTCACAGCGGTGCGACACTTCATGACCAGAGCGGAGTCATCCGCGTCGACACCGAGCAGGAGACCCAGGGAGTCGAGGTATCCGAGGGATTCGTCCACGGTGCACGGAAAGCTCACGTGCACCGCCAAACCCGCCGACATGAGCGCTTGAACCAGAGGCCGGCTGTTCTCCTCCTTGTTGGCAAGCACCAAATCCGGCCGCAGCGCTTGGACCGCCGCGACATCGAAGCTCTTGGTTCCACCTACCGATCGAATCGTCTCGACCTCGCCAAGCGGCTCGACGCAATAATCGGTCCGTCCGACCAGCCGCTCGACGCCCGCAAGATCTGCCACCGACGCAGTCTCGCTCGGGACGAGCGAAACCACACGCTCTGCCGGGCGTGCGAGCCGGACTTGCCGATCCATTGCGTCGACGACTTCGATCATGGGAGCCTCGGAGCGCTCCAACGGGGCGCCTTTCGGAGTGGTAGCACCACCGAGCGGCTGATTTGCGCGCCCGGCGTCGAGGGTGGTAGGTTCCTCGACCGAAACGCAGTTCTTCTGTGTGTGGGTGGGAGGAAACGCTGACGATTCAGGACATTCAGCAGGCGCTCGCCGACGCCGGGGTCGAAATTTACCGGGCGGAGGCCCAAGAGCTCCGGATCGCGGAGCGCGTTCGGCTTCACATCATGGATTCCGGGGTCCGGGTCGTGCTGAATGGCGAGCTCGTCGTCCAATTCACCGCTCGGAGCCAGCGCTCCGACGCGCCGTCCGCGCAGTCGGCGGAGCTGTTCCGCAGGGTACGGCAAGAGATCGGCGAGCAGGCCAGCCGAAGGGGCTACGAAGAGCTCGGCGCTGAAATCGTCGAGGTGAAAGACCCGGTCGACGAAGCCCGCGTGCTCGACGTCTGGCACGAAGTCACCTATCGCAAGCCGCTTGCGGCGGTCGACGATGCCGTGGCCGAGGTTCGTTGGGCGCTCGACCTCGAAAAATACGTACAACCCTGAGCGCCTACGGGCACAAACGGACGACGCGCCAACCGTTTTCATCTCGTTCGTAGAGCCAGCGGTCGTGTAAGCGGTCGTCGCGGTTCTCCCAGAATTCGATCGCCTTCGGCTCGATACGGTAGCCGCCCCAAAACGGCGGGCGCTCGACGGGAAGCCCCTCGAAGCGTTTGGCGGTCTCGCGCACGGCATCCTCGAGGGACTCAAGCCGATCGAGCTCGGCACTTTGATGCGACGCCCAGGCACCTAACTGACTTCCGCGATCGCGACTCGCGAAGTAGGCATCGGCTTCGTCATCGGACACCCGGGTCACCGGGCCCCGGATTCGCACCTGCACCCCGGTCGTATGCCAGTGGAACGCCATCTCGGCATGTGGGTTCGCCGCGAGATCCCTGGCCTTGTCGCTCTCGAAATTCGTGAAGAAGGCGAACCCGCGCTCATCGAAACCCTTGAGCAAAACGAAGCGCACGGCGGGCCGGCCTCTTTCGTCGGCCGTCGCCAATGCACAACGGCTCGCCTCGAACTCCTCGCGTGCTCCGGCCCGCTCGTACTCGCCCGCGAATCTCGCAATTGGATCGTCTTGGGTCATGGTTCTGGGGAGCTCTTCAGATGATTGTGCGCGATATCGGCCCAGGAACCGTCGGGCTCGAGCGTCAGATACTGTCGCCAATGCGCCTGCGCGGCGGCGCGCTCTCCGCGCTCTTCGAGCGCCATCGCGAGGTTGAAATGGGCATCGGCGAACGAAGGGTCGCTTCGGAGCGCCCCGCGAAATAGCTCGATCGCTTGGTCCACCTCGTCTCGCTCGAAACAAAGAAAACCCAAGTTGTAGAGAGCTTCGGGTTGTTCCGGGTCACTTTCGAGCGCCTGCCGGTAGTACTGTTCGGCAGCTTCGAGCTGCTGGCGGCGGTATTCGAGGTTCCCGAGATTGGTGAGCGCATTGGACAGCGTCGGATCGAGCGACAAGGCCTTCTTGTATGCCTGCTCTGCCTGGTCGAAGGTTTGCTCGTCTTCGTCGAAGCGGCAGCCTTCGAGGTAGTGCTCGTACGCGCGAGCCCGATCGTCATGGTCGAAATGCAAGAGCCGAACGACGTCCGACGCCAAGCCGTCGATGCGGAAGTCGAGCACCGCTTGACCGGTCGTCGGTTCGTAGGCGCCGGCTTCGTCCTGCACGAGAACCGTGCGTCCGTCCGCCATGATGCGAAGCTCGGATAGAGGCCGCGCCGTCTTCGGAAACGACTCGCGCAAGGACTCTACCGTGCGGCGCACCTGGCGAAGGGGCACGCCCTGCTCGAGAAGCCCCTTGGCCGCGCGAACCCCAATCAGATCTTGAAAGCTATAGTAGTTGCGGCCGTCGACCCGCACCGACGGAGCAAGCACGCCCGAGCGATGCCAGTATCGAAGGCGCGTGGGCTTGAAGCCAAACAGCCGAGCAACCTCTGCAACGGTGTACAGCCCTTTGTGCGGATCGTTGCTGGGTGGTGCCGGCTGCGAGGGCGCCGGCTCCAAGTTTGCGGCCCGGGTCAGCTTGCCATCCGCCCCGAAACCAACGCGAATTACGTTGTCCCGATCGCTGCCTTCGCTCAAGTCATTCTCCAAGCGTGACAATAGGCCGAGCTTGCGTCGGTGCAAGCATCGATGCCTAGCCGCGGCGCCGGGCCGACGGTGCTAGGGTTCCGCCATGGCGCACCCTCCAGCAGCGGGACCCATCGCGTTTCTTTCGGATGTGCACGGCAATCTCACCGCCCTCGAGGTCGTGCTGGCGGAGCTCGATCGGCTTGGCGTGAAGCGCGTCTACGTCGCAGGCGACCTGCTACTCGGTGGCGAAGAGCCCCTCGAAGTCTGGCATCGCCTGCAGGAACTGGGCGCGATCTGCACGCGGGGCCCTTCCGACATGGCGCTCGGCTCGGTCGACCCGAGCAGCCTCGTTCCAATCGACGGCGAGCAGCGCAAGCAGGCGCGGCTCTTTGCGGACACCAGGTCTGCGATCGGCGACTTGGTGGCGGAGCGCCTTCGCCGATTGCCAGAGCAACAGCGGATCCCGCTGATCGACGGTCGCGAAGTCTTGATGGTGCACGGCTCCCCTGCCGACAGCAGCCGCGAGATCGGTCACGACCTGACCGACGACGAAATCCTCGCCCTGCTCAACGACGACCCGGCCGACATCATCATCTGCGGCTCGACCCATGTGCCCTTCCAGCGCGCGGTTGCCGAGTATCACGTCGTGAACGTTGGCTCGGTCGGCGCCGCGCCCGAGGGACAGATCGCCCACTATACCGTCTTGACGCCAAGGATGAGCAACGCCGAAATCCTCCAGGACTGGGTCAGCTACGAAGAGCCCGAAGCGTCCTAGCCAGCCACCGCCTTAGGCTCGTCCGGCTCCTCGGTGCTCACTCGAAGCATCTCGACCCGTCGGACCCGGCGCTCGTCGGCGTCGAGGATCACGAAACGGTATGGCCCCGTAACGAGCGTCTCGCCGAGAGCGGGCACCTGACCGACGAGGTGCACCAACATGCCGCCAAGCGAATCGAAATCGCCTTTGTCCTCGCAAACCGGCTCGCCCAGTTGCTCTTCGAGGTCGTACACCGAGATGCTCGCGTCCACGAAGTAGTGGCCCGGCGCGCGCTCGTAGACCAGGGGCGCCTCCTCGTCATGCTCGTCCTGAATCTCGCCAACGATTTCTTCGACGATGTCTTCTAGGGTGACGATCCCGGCCGCTCCGCCAAACTCGTCGACCACCACGGCAAGATGCGAACGTCGCCGCTGCATCTCTCGAAGCAACACGCCGATCTTCTGGCTTTCGGCGGCGAAGAAAACCGGCTTTCGCAACACGTCCGCCAAGAGGATGTCGGTTGCATTCGAGCTGCTGCCCAGAAGTTGGAAGAGGTCTTTGGCGTAGAGAATGCCTTCGACTTGGTCGATTTGCCCGCGATACACTGGGTAACGGCTGTGACCCGACTCGACGATGCTCGCGAGGACCTCGTCGATGCTGGTGTCGATTTCGAACGCCACGACCTGCGTCCGAGAGACCATGATCTCCCTGGCCACGGTGTTCTTGAACTCGAGCACGCTGCGAAGCATCTGCGCGTGATCCTCCGCGATGGTGCCGGTCTCCTCGCCCTGCTCGATCACGTGCTCCACGGTCAACTCGGCGAGGCGACCCGGGTCCTGTGGCTGGATGGTCGGCACGACCTTCCGAACCATCTCCTCCAGCCAGCTCAACGGCGCCGCAAGAGGCGTGAGCAAGAGGTCGACGGGACGCAACCATTTCCAGATCCGCAAGGTCGCCTGCCCCGAACGTTGGCGCACCACCGCTCCGGCAAGCGTTGCCACAATCGCGTAGGCCGCCGAAATGCCGATTACCGCGAGGACCGCGACCGAGACGCCGCTGGACTGCAGAAGCGTATGGGCGGCGAATACCGCGGCGAGGGTCAAGCAGAGCACGCGCCCCGTGAGGAGGCGGGCCTGCACGGCCGTGAGGTCCCGCAGAACGCGTTCGGCGACCTTGGCGTTGCCGTCGTCGGCCTCCAGTACCGCCTGCAAACCCGCCTCACCGAGCGCGTGCAGGCCGGCGCTAACAGCTGCAAGCAGCGCGCCCAGACCCACGCCGCCGATGATAGCGGCGGCCAACTGTATACTTGGAACGTCCAAGACCTTGTGCGCTTTTAGATTACCGAGGACCGCAATCGGCCGCAACAGCCGGGGTCAGCCACCTCGGCGCTGGTCCCGAAGCGCCCGAATTCGCAGGCGAAGTGCGTTCAACCGGATGAATCCCGTCGCGTCCTGTTGATCGTAAACCTCGTCCTCCTCGAACGTCGCGAACGCCGGATCGTAGAGGCTGTTCGGGCTGCGCCGCCCCACCACCGTGGCGCTGCCCTTGTACAACTTGATGCGCGCCTCGCCGGTGACGTCTTTTTGTGCGTCGTCGATGAGAGCTTGGAGCATCTCCCGTTCTGGTGCGTACCAAAAGCCGCGATAGACGAGCGACGCATACTCGGGGATCAGACCGTCGCGAATCCTCAGCACTTCCCGGTCGCACGCTATCGACTCGACCGCCCGGTGGGCCTTCTGAAGGATGGTCCCGCCCGGGGTCTCATACACGCCCCGTGACTTCATGCCGACGAATCGATTCTCGACGATGTCGACTCGGCCGACGCCGTGCCTCGCGCCGAGCTCGTTGAGACGAAGGATGAGGGCGGCCGGGGAAAGGCGCTCACCGTTCACGCTGACGGGGTCGCCCTTTTCGTATTCGATGACGACGTACTCCGGGGTGTTCGGCGCATCCTCGGGGTCGGTGGTCCAACGGAACATGTCCTTGAGCGGCTCATTCCAGGTGTCCTCGAGAACGCCGCCCTCGTAACTGATGTGAAACAAGTTGGCGTCCATCGAGTACGGTTTCTCAGCAGTGACCTCGATCGGGATCTTCCTGTCTCTGCAGTAGTCGATGCAGTCGCTCCGCGATTTCAAAGACCAGATTCTCCAAGGTGCAATGACTTCGATCCGCGGGTCGATCGCCATCGCGGTGAGCTCGAAGCGGACCTGGTCGTTGCCCTTGCCGGTTGCACCGTGGGAAATCGCATTTGCACCCTCCGCACGGGCCACCTCCATCATGGCCTTGGCTATGACGGGGCGAGCGATCGAGGTGCCGAGCAGGTAGTCGCCTTCATAGACGGCATTGGCTCGCAGCATCGGGAAGCAAAAGTCGCGGGCGAATTCTTCCTTGAGGTCCGAAATGATGCACTTGGAGGCACCGGTCGCGCGGGCTTTCTCATCGAGGCCGCCGAGCTCCTCGCCTTGGCCGACGTCGGCGCAAAATGCGATCACCTCGGCGTCGTAGGTTTCTTTGAGCCAGGTTAAGATGACCGATGTGTCGAGGCCGCCGCTGTAGGCGAGCACAATCTTCTTCGGGGAGCCAGCCATGGGCCGGGATGGTAGTGGTCCGCTGACCGGGCGCAAGCGGGCAAGGCGTCAGGCGACCCGGGCGATTGCCTTGGCTTCGAGAAGCTCGGTAAACAGGCGAAGCGCCTCCAACCTGCCCATCTGGCAAATCTCGAGCACTTCGGCGACCGTCGTCTGGCCGTCCACGAGCGACAAGAGGAACGCCGCCTGTGGGTCGAGGCCGAGCCACCTTACCTTCGCCACCGGGACCGCAAGGTTGAATACATAGTCGAGCGAGCCAATGTGGCTGAGGTACCGGGCTTCGAGGCGGGCCCGGCTGTTGACCGCGTACTGGCGTGCGTTCTCGTCTTCCGGGTCTAGGCCGAGGAGCAGCTCGGCTGCGCTCAACGACCTCGCGTAGTCGCCGAGCGCGAAGCAATCGGCGATTTCGGCATAGAGGAGATCGGGGCTCGCTTGACCGGCTTCCGGCGTCTCGGGCCGTGCCGGAGGCGGTGCGGTGGGTGCGAGGCTGCGTCGATCGCGATCGGCGACCCAGGCGTCTCCAGAAATGCGGCGCGTCGGTCGCTCGTGAACGTTCTGCGAATCGGGCTCCGCAGCCAGGTCAATCGCGCCGTTGTCGCCCAGCACACTCGGGAAAGACGAATCGCCTGAACCTGGCTTAACAGACGTCATGGATCACGCCGACTTGCCGACGACTCCCTTGAACATGCGCTGCGTTCGACCAAGCGACTCGAGCTCGTCTTCGAGCGCTGCGATGTCGCCTCGCTCGAGCAGCGTCCGGGCGTTGTCGACGACGCCCTTGGCCTTGTCGATGGCGTCGCGCCCGAAGTCACTGCCCGCAACGATCGATTCGACCTCGGGAAAAAGGCGCTCGATTTCGGCGATCAGTGTTTCGGCTTCTTGGCGGACCTTCTCGGAAGCCTCGTCCTCTCGCCGCGAAACAGCGAAATCCGAAGCATCGACCATCATCTCGTTGATTTCGTCCTCGGTGAGGCCACTGGTCGCCGTCACGGTGATCGACTGCTCCTTGCCGGTCTCGACGTCCTTGGCGTGGACGCTAACGATGCCGTCCGCATTGATTTCGAACGTCACCTCGACCTCCACCTGACCGGCGGATGCACGGCGAAGCCCGGTCAAAATGAACTCGCCGAGAAGCTCGTTGTCCTCTGCGCGTCGCGACTCGCCCTGCAGAACCAGAATCTTCACGGCGGTTTGGTTGTCGCGCACGGTGGTGAACGGCTTGCTGCGAGAGGTGGGAACCGTGGTGTTCTGCGGGATGAGCTCTTCGAAGTAGCCGCCAACGACCATGATTCCGAGCGTGTGCGGCGTGACGTCGAGCAGAACCATGTCGAGCTCCGGAGAGTCGTCTACGAGCGCGGCCCCCTGAATCGACGCGCCAAGCCCAACCACCTCATCGGGATGCACTCCCTTGCAAGGATCTCGTTGGAAGAATTTGCTGACGCGCTCCTGCACCTTCGGCATGCGGGTCATGCCGCCAACGAGAATGATGTCTTCAATCTCGTCCTTGTTGAGGCCCGCTTCGCCGAGCGTGAGCTCGCAGATCTGAACGGTTCGGTCGATCAAATCTGCCGTCAGCTCTTCGAGCGTGGCGCGCGTTAGCAGGCGCTGAAGGTGAAGCGCCTCGTTGCGAGCGCTCGAAATGATGAACGGAAGGTTCACCTCCGTCTCGGTGACGGCAGAGAGCTCACACTTGGCCTTCTCCGCAGCGTCTTTGAGGCGCTGCAGCGCCATGCGGTCTTGGCGAAGATCAATGGCGTGCTCGTGTTGAAAGCCTTCAACGAGCCAGTCGATCACGCGCTGGTCGAAATCTTCTCCACCGAGGAACGTGTCACCGGCCGTGCTGATGACTTTGAACACACCGGTGCTCGCGATCTCGAGAATCGAGATGTCGAAGGTGCCGCCCCCGAGGTCGAAGACCGCGACCGTGCGATCGATGTTCTTTCCGAAACCGTAGGCGAGCGCCGCCGAAGTCGGCTCGTTGATGATGCGAATGACGTCGAGGCCGGCGATCGCGCCCGCATCTTTGGTGGCCTGGCGTTGATTGTCGTTGAAGTACGCAGGCACCGTCACGACCACCTTGTCGACCTCTTCACCGAGATAATCCTCCGCGACCATCTTCATCTCTTGAAGGACCATCGCGCTGATCTCGGGGATGCTGTAGACCTTGTCGCGCATCTTGATGCGGCAGTCGCCGTGCGGACCTTCCACGATGTGGAACGGCGTAGTTTGGATCGTGTTCTTGACCTGAGGGGTTTCCCACTTCCGCCCGATGAGGCGCTTGCAGGCGAACACCGTGTTCTCGGCATTGGTCACGGCCTGGCGCTTTGCGATGTGGCCTACCAATCGCTTGCCGCCCTCCGTCACGGCCACCATCGAGGGGGTGACCTTGTATCCCCCACGATTTGCGATGACCACGGGCGTGCCGCTTTCCACGACGGCGACGCACGAGTTGAACGTACCTAGGTCAATCCCGATGACTCTTTCCATGCCCCACTTTCAAGCGCTCAGATGCGTTCGTCACATCACCCCACGAGCTGCTTCCTAAGATTTTTCACCATCTCGTGCCCTGGGTCCAGCTTTGCTGCCGCATCGAGCTCCTTCGCGGCGCTGTTCTCCATGCCGGCATGGATGTAGATACGGGCCAAAATCAGCCGCGCTTCGAGCGAATCCGGGGCCAAGTCGAGGCTCCTTTGCGCAAAATCCCGAGCTTTTCGGAGATCGCCGCCGGCGCTCAAAAGCGCCCAGGCCGCCCGGCGGGGGGCGATGGGGTCCTCGGGAGCGGCCTCGGCCACCTTGGCCCAGGAAATGCTGGCGGCCGACCAGAGTTTGTTGTCCTCCTCGTAGGTCGCCTGCTCTCGGTGGATGTCGAGGAGCTGCACGCGAAGGTGTGAGTTGACGCGGCGGTACTGCTCCTGAACGTCGGTGCGACTCGAATCGAGTGTAATCGCCATTCGCAGGGCGGTCGCCGCTGCGGCCAGGTCGCCTTTGGCCTCGGCCGTGCGGGCGGCCTCGATGTGGTGCTCGGCGCGATCCACGCCTCCGGTGAGCCCGGCCGTCCACTTGAGCGAGCGGGTCAGATCCCGGAGCGCGGTCTTCGCTCCGACCTGCGCAGTGGGCGCAGGCATCGATCGCACGGGCACGCTCTGCTTTGGAGACCCCATGGATCGGCCGCGAAGCTTTCTCTCGAGCAGCTCGCGCTTGCGCTGCATGCGGTCGTGCTCCGGTGTCCCGGGCACGACGGAAGCGGACTTCTTCGCAGGCGCCTGGCTCGACTGCCAGTCCTGGGACGGCGCCTCGGCATCGACCGGCCCAGCTTGACGTTCAGCGATGGGCGCACGCGTGAGCGCCTTTGACATCGCCTGCGCGCGTTCCTCGACGCGGTGGATCTTCTCTTCGGCCGCGGACACCACCATGCTCCTCTTCAGGTAGCGATCGTAGGCCTCACGCTTCTGTTGACGGCCGACGACTTCGTACGCATCGGTCACCTTGCGGAAGATCACTTCCATCTGCGCTTTGAAGGACCCCAGTCGCTTGCCGTAGTACGAGTCCGGATGAAAGGTCTTGGAGAGCACGAAATACGCCTTGCGAATTTCGGCGCGGTCGGCGTCCATCGCCACCCCGAGGAGCTCGTAGTGGTTGAGCCGGTCGGCCCGTTTGAAGGTCTGCACGACCATCTCCTGCAGCGCTTCGTCGATCTCCACGTCCTCGATGAGCTGCGCCGTCGGTGGCGCGCTCGAGACCTTGGCGCCGACCCATTCGACGAGTCCGCACGAGATCAGCCGTTTGATCGATTCGGAGACGAGAGTGGGTTCGAGCACCGTCAGGTCGGCGATATCGTCGACGTTGAGAACTCCATCGATGCACGAATGCACGAATGCCTCCTGCGGGCTCATGCTGTGCGCGCCTGCGTCTGCCTCTTCGATCTGTCGCGGAATTCGCTCCTCCGACATCGACTCTCTCGCTCCCCCTGTCTACGTAGTCTAGCGTGGTGCTTCGCTCCGCAGCCACTTCGCCGGCGCTAAGCGATAAGCCACTCCAATAGGGCCTTCTGGGTGTGTAGGCGGTTCTCGGCTTCGTCCCAAACTCGGGACTGCGCGCCATCGATGACCTCGGCGCTCACCTCTTCGCCGCGATGGGCGGGCAAGCAGTGGAGAAAGATCGCATCCGAAGCGGCCCGGCCCATGGCGGCCTCGTCGACGATGAAGCCGGCGAACGCGCCCTGTCGCTTCGGGGCCTCGTCCTCCTGCCCCATGCTTGCCCAGACGTCGGTGCTGACCACCGTGGCGCCCTCCAAGGCCTCCTCGGCCCGATCGACGACTCGAACCTTGGCGCCGCGCGCACGCGCATCGGCGAGGATCTGCTCATCTGGCTGGTATCCGGCCGGGCAAGCGAGGACGAGCTCGAAGCCGGACACTTCCGCCGACACGATCCAGGAGTGCGCCATGTTGTTGCCGTCGCCGATCCAGGCCACGCGCGCGTCGGCGAGCGCCGGCCCGAAGCTCTGGCGGATCGTCATCATGTCCGCGAGCAGCTGCACGGGGTGAAACTTGTCCGAGAGCCCGTTGACGACGGGGATGGTCGAATAGCGCGCTAGCGCCTCGAGGCGATCGTGCCCGAAGGTCCGGTAGACCACGCCGTGAACATATCGGCTCAACATGCGCGCGGTGTCTTCGATCGGCTCGCCACGCCCGAGCTGCGTGTCCCTCGAGTTGAGTGTCACGGGCTGCGCGCCGAGCTCGTGGATGCCCACTTCGAACGAGAGGCGGGTCCGCGTCGATGCTTTTTCAAACACGACCGCGATCGACTTCCCCTCGAGCGGCTGTGGGTGTGCGGGCGTGGCGCGAAGGGCTTTCAGCTGCTCTGCCCGGTCGAGCACAGTGAGCAGCTCTTCCCGGCTCAGGTCGGAAATCGTCAGAAAGTGGCGAGTCATGGCTTCCTCGGTGCCTCGGCAAGAACCTTTGCCAAAATCGAGAGGCCTTCGTCGAGCTCGTCGCGCGTCACGTTGAGCGAGGGTGAAATCCGGACGACGTTCCCGCCGGCGAGCGTGAGAAGCAGCCCGGCCGAATGAATCGCCGCGATCGTTGCGCTGGGGTCGACGTCGTCGGCCAACACGATGCCCTGTAGCAAGCCCAGGCCCCGCGTACCCGTCGTGCTCTCGAGCTGTGCATCGACCTCGGCAAGCCGTTCGGCGAGATACCCACCGAGACGCCGCGCGTTCTCGATGAGCCCTTCTTCGTCGATGATGTGCAATACCGCAAGACCCGCAGCGCAGGCGAGCGGATTGCCGCCAAAGGTGCTCGCGTGGCTCCCGGGTGGAAGGCCTCCCGCAACTCGCTCGGTCACCGCGATGGCGCCAAGCGGAAAACCTCCGCCGATGCCTTTCGCGAGCGAGCAGGCGTCTGGGGTGGTGTCGAACCATTCCTGCGCGAGGAATCGACCGGTGCGGCCGTATCCGGACTGGATCTCATCGAAGAAGAGCAAGGCGCCCCGCTCGTCGCAAATCCGGCGCGCGCCTCGTACGAATTCGTCGGTGCCGAGGATGATCCCGCCCTCCGCTTGAACTGGCTCGAAGACCACGGCCGCGGTTTGCTCGGTCACCGCCGCGTCGAGGGCGGCGAGGTCATTGTAGTCGACGAAGCGCACGCCCTGCACCAGAGGCTCCATGCCTTTGTGGTACTTGGCTTGCCCGGTCACCGACAGCGAGCCCATCGTCCGACCGTGGAAGCTATTGTGGGTCGACACGAACTCCGTCCGCTGCTTTTCACCTCGGTCGTAGTGGTAGCGGCGCGCGAGCTTGAGCAACGACTCGTTGGCTTCCGATCCGCTGTTGCAGAAGTAGACCTTGTCGAACGGAGTCCGCGCGCAGATGGCCTCGGCTAGCTCGATCGCGCGATCGTTGTAAAAGACGTTTGATACGTGCATCAGGCGAGCGGCTTGCTCCGCGATTGCCGCAGCCAGCGTCGGGTGGCTGTGCCCCACGGAGAGCACGGAAATCCCGGCCGAAAGGTCGAGATACTCGCGACCGGAGGCGTCGGTCACACGACGGCCGCGCCCATGCGTCAAAACGAAGGGGGCCGGTGCGTAGTTGCCGAGCTGAACCTCTTTGGCGGTCCGGAGCATGTCTTCCTGCCTGGTCATGCGATGCCTTTTGGGAAGCTCGCGACATACCACCATTGCCCTGGGCCGTCGACCCTGAGCCAGCAGGCTCAGCGGGTGATTTCGGTGCCGATGCCCTCGTCGGTGAAGATTTCGAGGAGCACCGCGTGACGCACACGTCCGTCGATGATGTGCACCTTCCGAACGCCCCCGGCCAAGGCGCTCAACGCGCACTCGACTTTCGGGATCATCCCGCCCTCAATGATGCCCTCGTGCTTGAGCGCGTCGATCTCGGCGGCGCTCAGCGAGCTCGCCACTTCGCCGTCCGTGCCACGCACGCCTTCGATGTCGGTGAGGAGCATGAACTTGCGGGCCGAAATCGCCTCGGCGACCTTGCCAGCAACCGTGTCGGCGTTGACGTTGAGCGACTTGCCCTCCGCATCGACCGCCACAGGCGCAATCACAGGAATGAAGCCGTCATCGATGAGCCGGCGCACGATGTCCGGGTTGACCTGCGTGACCGCGCCGACGCGGCCCGGGTCGACCCACTTCCCGCTCTTGGTTTGCATTTGGTCCACTTTTTTGGCGCGGAGGAAGGCGTCGTCCTTGCCTGTGAGCCCGATCGGCCGACCGCCATGACTTGCAATGAGCGAAACGATTTCCGAATTGACCTTGCCACCGAGGACCATCTCGACGACTTCCATGGTGTGATCGTCGGTCACACGAAGCCCTTCGAGGCGCTCCGAGACCACGCCGAGCGACTTGAGCATCTGGTCGATCTGCGGGCCTCCGCCATGCACCACGACCGGGTGAAGACCGACGTACTTCATCAACACCACGTCGCGCGCAAAGCTATTTCGCAGTGCCGGATCCACCATCGCGTTGCCGCCGTACTTGATGACGAAGATCTCCCCATGGAAGCTCCGAATGTATGGGAGCGCCTCTTGGAGGGTCGCGGCTTTTTGGATCAGGTCGTCCACGGCGGACCTATAGCATACCGGAGAACGCTTCGAGTCTGCGTGCGACGGCGTTGGCAAGACCGGCGCCCCCTGATGAGCTAGGGAGGGTGAGTGGATACGACTAAGCCACGAGTGGTGATCGTCGGGGGCGGGTTCGCAGGGGTTGCCGCCGCGAGAGCGCTCCGGCGCGCGAAGGCCAACGTCGTGGTCATCGACAAGCACAACCACCACTTGTTTCAGCCGCTGCTCTATCAGGTTGCGACAGCTGCGCTGCACCCGGGCGCCATCGCCTCACCGATTCGAAATGTCCTGAGCAATCAGGCGAATTGCCGCGTGCTGATGAAAGAAGTCGACGGAGTCGATGTGGCTGCCCAGACCATCATGCTCGGCCGCGAACCCTACACCTACGACTACCTCGTGCTCGCGACCGGCCTCGAGACCAACTACTTTGGCAACGACCAGTGGAAGAAGTTCGCACCCGGGCTCAAGACCATCGATGAAGCCATCGACGTGCGGGCTCGATTCCTGCTCGCCTTCGAGCAGGCGGAGTTCGAGGAGGACCAAGCTGCCAAGCGGGCGGCGCTGACCTTCGCCATCGTCGGCGCGGGCCCGACGGGCGTCGAGATGGCCGGATCGCTCGCTGAAATCGCCGAAACGGTGAGGAAAGACTTTCGCTCCATCGACACGAGGACGACTCGAATCATCGTGCTCGACTTTGCAGACCGCGTCCTGACCCCTTATCACCCCGAGCTGTCTGAACGTGCGAAACGGGACCTCGAAGGGCTTGGGGTCGAGGTCTTGCTCCGGACACGGGTCACCGATGTCGACGAGAAAGGGCTCACTGCGCAGACGCCAGATGGAGAAATTCGGATCGATGCAAACAACGTGATCTGGGCCGCCGGCGTCAAAGGAGGCCCCCTCGGAGAGGCGCTGGGCGCCGAGCTCGATCGTTCAGGCCGGGTGATCGTGGGCGATGACCTCACCATCCCCGGGCATCCCAACGTGTTCATCACCGGCGATCTCGCATTTCGAGTCGATTCGGTCACTGGCAAACCGGTGCCCGCGGTTGCCCAGGGCGCGATTCAAGGTGGCAAGTACGCCGGCCAAATCATCGCTGCCGAGATCAAGGCTCTCGGCAGAGGCGAGCCGGCTCCGGAACGCAAACCGTTTCACTACCAAGATCGCGGGTCGATGGCGATCATCGGACGCAACCGCGCCGTCGTGCAGACGGGCAAGCTACGCTTCGCTGGGTACATCGCGTTTTTGATGTGGGCCCTGATTCACATCTTGTTCCTCATCGATTTCCGCACCAAGTTGGTAGTCTTCGTCGAGTGGGTCTGGCTCTACTTCACCGGAGGACGCGGCGCGCGGCTGATCACGGGCGACGACCGGATGCCGAAGATCATCAAGCCCCCACCCGACTTTCGCATCGCGGCCCGCGAATCGAATCCACCCGCCGAGGTCGCTGACTAGACGACCGCGCTCTGCAGCCGACTCAGCGTGTCGAGGTCATCGACGATTTGACGGAGATTCTCGGCGAATGCCTTTCGCCTTTGGTGGATCTCCCGCCCAGTGCCTGAAAGGAGGCCTCGGTGACCGGCAAGCGTCAAGGCGTTGCGGAAGAGCTCGAGGGTCACCGACTCTGGGCTGTGGAGCTTCGCCTGCAAGACCTGCTGTTGCCCAAAGCCGAGGCAGCGCTCGAGGAGCAAGCTTTCGTCGACTTCGCGATCGTGCGGCCAGCGTGCGAGCTGGTCTGCAACCACGCGATAGGCGTCGAAGAACGGACGGAGGATCAGATGCGCGAGGTGCGGCCGAGAGCGCTCGAACCAACGCTCGAGCTGCTCCCGAGTCACCACCGGCTCTCGCACCTGCTGCCCCTCCCAGTCGGGATCGAAGAGCGCGACTTCGGCCCGCAGCTCCTCGTTGAACTCGGCGCGTGACGCAAAGAAGAACTCGAACTTGAGAAGCTGCCTCAGGCTCATCGCGTAGTTCCAGATCGATTCGCGCAAGTCGCCCACGCAATGCTCGCGCGCCATGAAGGTCGCGAGCTCGGCGATGGCGCGATTGACCAAGAGGTGAATGAGGGTGTTGCGATAAAACGCGGCGACCAGATGCTGCTCCGGCGCGATGTGCCAGACGGTTTGGTCGCCGCCGGTGAACCGGTTGAGCACGCCCGAGTCAGTGAGCTTATCGAGCGTGCTGGTGATCCAGCCCGCGTCTTCGAGCTGCGCGCCCAGTGTCGTTGGAGTCGTCGGGTGGTCTCTGAGGTAGCTGAGGATCGGCGCCATGGCTTCGAGCGTTTCGTCGAGCGTGAGCGCGCGCTCGGCGCCCAAGAGCGCGAAGGTGACGATTGCCGTCGGGATGGCCGGGGTCGCGCGATTGATCCGGTGGCATACCTCGACGGCGAAACGCTCGACTTCCTTTCCTTCGGCGCGGGGATCGCGCTCGATTTCCGTGAGGCGCGCGCGCATTCCGATAGGCTCGCCGAAATCGATGCGAACTCCGCTCATGCGACCCGGCTGCGTCCGCGCGAACCTCAGCAGCCAGCCGAGGCCTTCGGGCTTCTTGCTTCCACCGAGGGCCTCCGCGGTCATCGAGGCCACTTCCGCGAGCTGCTCGTACACGACCGACACGGGAACCACCATGGCGTCCGGGCCTTCGCTGGCACGCACCGCGTCAACAACATAGCGCAACGCGCCGTAGCGAGGTGGACGAAGCTTCCCGGTTCGACTCCGGCCACCTTCGATCGACCAACTCAAGTTCTGCCCCGTTTCGACGAGGTGCCCGAGATAGGAGCGAAGAGCAAAGCGGTAAACCGGATTGTCGTGCGTGTCTCGGCGAATGTAGAGAACGCCCGCCCGGCGCAGAATCGGCCCGATCGGCCAGAAGTCGAGGTTGTCGCCACCGAGGACGTACGCCGGCCTGATGCCGGCCTCTTGGGCAACCTGCTCCAGATAGAACATGTCGAGGTAGGAGCGGTGCGACGGAAGCCAGATGATTGCGTGCTCCTTGTCGAGCTCCCGCAACCTGGCCAACGACTCGCGGTCGACGTCGATTCGGTAGCGGCGCGAGAGAATCGCACCCATGCCTCGGTAGGCCGCCGTTGCTGCGGCGTCGTGCCGAGCAATCATCTCGCCGAACGCGCGTACGGCGAGGCTCTCGAGCTTGGGCAGCGGCTCTTGGAGCTCCTCGCTGAGCCTGACGAGCCCGCTGTGAAAGCGCTCGCCCTGCATGATCTTTGCGGTGGTCGCCTCCACGATCAGGTCCCTTTTGAAGACCCGTCGAGGATCGAGATGTAACTGTTTCGGACTTTGCGGACTTCGTCGTCGAGCGTGTCGAGCGTCCACGAAGACGTATCGACCGGCGGGAGGATCACGGCCTCGACGACCGCCGGGCGCACCACGAGAGCGCCTTTGGGGAGTGCGTCGAGGACGTTGCGAAACACCACCGGAACGATCGGGACGCCTCCATCCATGGCCAAGTGGAACGCGCCCTTCTTGAATGGGCCAAGGGCTGTCGTCGTCGAACGGGTGCCTTCGGGGGCAATGATCAAGGAGCGCCCGTGGCGAAGCGCTTCCACCGCCGGGGCGAGCGCCTCGATTGCCTTCGCGGTGTTCGAGCGATCGACGAACACGGCACCGGCCGCCCTGAACAGCGGGCCAAAGATCGGATTGTGACGAATCTCTTGCTTGGCGATGCCGGTGAAATCTCGACGCAGAAGCTTGAGCATCAAGACCAGCTCGAGCCCGCTTTGATGATTGAAGATGAACACGGCAGGACGATGAGACCAAAGGTGTTCCTGGCCCTCGACCCGAAGGTCGATGCCTGCAGCCGATGCGGCCAGATCTCCCCAGACCGACCCCATCACGTTGATCGCTTCGCGCTTCGAGCGGTTGAGGAGCCCTGCAGCTATGCCGAACCCCACCGACGGCGCGAGGCTTCCGTAGAGCAGCCCGGTGCGGACGATGTCACCCATCGTCGGCCTGCCACGACTGGTGAAGCGGCGCACGGGCCACTGCCGCTCCTTGGCGGTCTGCGCGAGCTTTCGATTTGGATTCAATGGACGCGGACGGCCAACGATGTCGAACAACGGCAGGTCCTCGTGGCTGTCGGAATAGAAGTAGCTCTCGTCGAGGTCGAGGTCGTACTTCGCCGCGAGGCTCCGCCCGGCAATCGCCTTTCCTTCGCCATAGCAGGTCGGCTTTACGACTTTGCCGTTGAGGATGCCATCTTCGACGCCGAGCCGGGTGTAAAGGAGATGCGCGATTCCCAACTCGCGCGCGACCGGCTCGGCTTGGTAGCGGGTTGCCGAGGTGATGATCGCGACGGTGTGGCCCATGTCCTGGTGCGCTCTCACCAAGGCGCGCGACTCGGGATAGATCTCGGTCACCAGGTGGTTCTCGAAGACACGCTGCCCTGCCTCTTCGAGCACGCTCTCGGCCATCCCGCGATACACGGCTGACGTCGCGGTGACGAACGCCGAGAATCCGGTTCGCCCCATCGTGAACGAAAGGGTGGCGCGGAGGGAATCCGCCAGGTCTCTGGGCGTCAGCCGGCCCGTGGCGAACTGGTCGCGCGTAAACGGCGTCGCGGAGAAGCCGGCAAAAAGGGTCTGATCGAGATCGAAGAACGCGCCGATTCCCGGGCCGGACGGCCCGGTACGGATCTCCTGGGTGAGCTGCTGGTGGAGGGTCATGTGAGCCGGCGAGCATACCGCAACTCGGTTCGGTCTTGTCGGCTAGCGGGGAGTTGGGCCCGATTTTCTTCTGGCAGCTCTTCCGGGGCGATTTCCCGGCAATTGTGGTAGTAGTCGTGCGCCCAGATGTACACCAAAAGAAACTACTCGCTTCGAGACATGGCCATGTGGACTCGGCACGACACGTTCGTGCTGCTCCTCGTTGCGCTGGTTCCGGTCATCATTTACGAAGTCCTCGATCAGAGATGGCTGCACTTGCCTTGGCTGCCCATTGCCGTCGTCGGTACCGCAGTCGCTTTCATCATCAGCTTCCAAAACAACGCCAGCTACGACCGCGTTTGGGAGGCTAGAAAGATCTGGGGCGGGATCGTCAACACGTCGCGCGCCTGGGGGATCACGGTGAATGACTTCATCACCAACGATTTCGCCGAGGAGAAGATCAGTGACGCGCAGCTACGAGCGATCCGAAAACAGCTGATTTACCGCCACGTCGCCTGGTTGACGGCGCTTCGGCACGCGATGCGGCAACCAAGGCCGTGGGAGCACTCCGGGGAGCACCCCTCCAACAAGGAGTGGGAGGGCGTGATCGGCATCCGGGAGCGCGATCACTCTGTGGAAGAAGAGCTCACGCCTTATCTCTCGGAGGCAGATCTGCAGTACGCGCTTTCCAAGTCGAACAAGGCCACGCAGCTCCTATCCCTTCAGTCCAAAGAGTTGCGGGAGCTCCGAAGACGGAACTTGATTGAAGACTTCCGTCACATGGAGATGGAAAGCATCTTGATCGAGCTGTACGCGCTGCAGGGCAAGACGGAGCGAATCAAGAACTTCCCCTACCCCCGGCAGTACGCGACCCTCAACTCGTTCTTCCTCTGGATTTTCGTGCTCCTGCTGCCTTTTGGAGTCATGTTCGAGTTCGACAAGATCGGCATGACGCTCATCGACGAGTACCCACTCATTGGCTCGAGCTTCGTCTGGCTGAGCGTGCCGTTCAGTGTTCTGGTCATGTGGGTGTTTCACACGATGGAACGCATCGGCCGCGTGAGCGAGAACCCATTCGAAGGTACGGCGAACGACGTCCCGATTACCACGATTTCACGGGGCATCGAGATCGATCTGCGCGAGATGCTCGACGAAGACCCGGAGTCGATTCCCGGTCCGATCGAGCCCCAATACGACACACAGATGTGAGGAAACCATGACGCGATATCAAGAGGTCTTCGAGAACAACCGAAAATGGGTCGAGGAAAACCTCGAACGAGACCCCGACTTTTTCAAGCGCCTAGCGACCGGTCAAGACCCGGATTTCTTGTTCATCGGATGCGCGGACAGCCGCGTCCCGGCCAATGAAATTATGGGCCTCGATCCCGGCGATGTTTTTGTCCACCGCAACGTCGCCAACCTAGTCGTCAATACCGACATCAACGCGCAGTCGGTCATCGAATACGCGGTTGGACACCTAAACGTCGACCACATTGTA
>JAOTXX010000066.1 GCA_029862185.1 Myxococcales bacterium | reverse complement strand
TCGTGCTGCGGATTGGTGACACTAGGATCGGGGTCCAGATACTTCAGGTACTGATAGCCGACGCCGGTCTGAAAATCCCAAAAGCCGTTCGCCTTGTCGATCATGTGTATACCAATGGCGGCAAACGGTGTGGCTCGGAACTTGATGTTTTGGAACCTATCATTGAGAAGCTGGGCCCCAATCGGCACGACGTACACGATCTCGTGGACGAAAACGCTGAGGTTGAGGGAGCCGAGGTTTCGGTTGACCGTCTGAGTGCCGTCGTTCTTGCCGAACGTGCCGTTGTAGTTGAGCATCAGGCGCGTGAGCTGATCTTCGCGAAGGATATCCCAGTTGATGTTGAAGGTGAGCTGGTCGGCGTTGCCTCGGTTGAACGTGAGACCAAAGAGCAGCTTGGTCGACCACCAGTTGCGCTCCTTCGCGGCGCCCTCGACGATCCCGTGCAGCTCCGCCTTGGGAAATACTTTGACGCCCTCTTCGGTTTCGATGATCAGATGCTCGCCGATCAGGACAGCGCGGCCACTCTCGTCGCTCCGATCTTTGAACACGTAGGTGTTGACCTGCGGAGAGTGAATCGCCGCGACGTCCTTGAGCTCGATGACCAGGGTGTCGAACTCCTGGCTATCGAACTCGAGGTTGTCCTCGCGCATGCGCTCGATATTGCCTCTGATCCATTCACCGGAGCCCGTGCGAATCCAGTCGAAGGTGTCACCGAAAACCAAGACCACCGATGCGGGATCGGTCTTCGCTTGGTCCGCCATGGCGTCCATCGCGGCGACCACCTTGACCGCCGCCGTCCCTGCTTCGGCCGCCGACTGCGGCACTTTGATGCCGCCGCCTAGCTCTTTTACAGCGCCCACGATGCCTTCGTCGGCCGCCGCGGCCCCCGTGGCTGCTTCGGCTTCGGCAGCTTGCGCACTTTTCTCCGCATCTTTCGCGGCGTCTACCGGTGGCTCCGCCGGTGGTGCCTGCGCCAAAACCCAAGCCGGACAGCACATCAGTACGCCGGCGATGAGCAGTGGTATCCCACCGCCACCCCTCACGCGGACCCCGGCTCGCTTTGCAACCCATCCCTGCATGATGCTTCTAACCACATGCTCGGGCCTTCTCCTTAGCCCGACGAGCAGCAACGGGCAGCATATATGCGGGGCTTCGGCACGAGTAAAGCGCGATCTTCGGAGCCTAGCAAAAACAAACGCCCTCTCCGCGCGACCCCCAACGCGACATAACATTCAGTACCGCGCAATTCGGCGCTCATCTTGCGCCCGATGGGCTAAGAGAGCCTGAAACCGCCGCCCTGCGCGATGCCTATCGACGCCCTCTCAAGCCATCCGCCTCCTGCCCCACGCCGACGGCGCTGCCAGGACGCGCTCGTGCGGATGAAAGTAATCTGTGGACAGCGAATAGGAACCAAGCGGTCGATCAGTCCCGTTCACGCTCGAACTTCATTCCGGCTTTGCGACCTTCTTTGAGAAAGGCCATTTCATCGCCACGCGCCTGGATGATCTCTTCCACTTTTTCGTCGGTGTGACGCTCATTGACCGCAAGGTCGACGTACATTTCCATGCCGAATGCACCGTCCAGATCGTCCACGATGCGCTGCTTCCACCGTCGACGGAACACTTGCGTCGTCATGCGACGGGTGTGACGCGGCTTGCTCATGAGACGATCGGCGATTTCATAGGCCCGCTCTATCAATTTCTCCTTCGGTACGGTCTCACTGATCATGCCCCAGTCCAGCGCCGTTTTTGCATCGATCATTTTGCCCATCCACATGGCGTAAGTACCGCGGCGCAGACCCGCCAGCTCCATGAAGCAACTGTGGATGCCATCACCCGGTACCAGGCCGTAGCCATAGTGGTCATCAATGATGATCGCATCATCAGAGGCGATGGCGATATCCATCATTAGACCAATTTCCGCATGGAATCCGAAGCCTGGGAACGCGCAGATTGTCGGGAACTCGACGTCGTGAATCAGAGAGATCAGCATGTTGCGGCCGTCGTAGAACATGTTTTCGTAGGTCGCACGCTTCTGATCGCCACCAGCAGCGGGCTCTTCTATCTCAGCCCAGCTTTCGGTATCGAAGCCGCGCATCCAGTGACCGCCTTTCGCCGTGAAGATCAGCACCTCGTTCTCCGGATCAGAGCCGATGGTCCGGAACAGCTGCCAGATCGCGCGGTGCAGTTGAGCATTCCATTGCACTTCACCGCCAAGGGTGTGCATGCAGACAAAGAGCACGCCATCTTCGCGGCGCTCCATCTCGAAGTGCTCCTTGAAGAACTCCTTGTAGTCCTCGAATTTCGGTGTCGGTAACCAGTTCGTGAGTGCCATGTCACTTCCTCCTTGAGATCGGGTCGCGGTTGAGGCCGGGTCGAAACGGTCATGGCCACGACTTCTCACCAGTTGTTCAAACGACTTATTACATGGACCTATACTTGTCAATCGAATAAATTGTACACCGTGCAGCTCCGCCGAACAGGGGAAAAAGCGCGCAGAACGTGGCGGTGACGCCTACTTGGCGCGTGGCTCGGTGATCGTGACCCTGACGCGTCCTATGCCCTCGCCACGGACGATGACCTCATCGCCTGCTTTCAAGAAGCGCGATTGATCCTTGCCGAGGCTTACCTCGAGCTTCTTGAAGCGGTCGAACCCAAGGAGATTGGCGAGCCGCACGAGCCAGCGAGGCGTCGCCATCGCCACGCCCCCCGGCGTGCCGGTGAGTACCATGTCGCCACGGTGAAGTGGCTGGGTGGGGTACTTGGCGTGAATGAATCGGAGCATCTCACGCGGCGTGTAGATCAGATCGCTGGTGTTCTGCCGCTGGCGGAGCTCGCCGTTCACCGTTGTCTCGATATCCACACATGGAAGACCGTTTGGCTGGTGCTCGTTCGGTACCCAGACCTTCGAGGCGGTCGGTAGGAAGCCTGGGAAGCTCTTCGAAAGACCCCAGTAGTCATAGCGGTTCGGTTGGCCCTCACCGAGGAGCCCAACGGCCCGCGCGGACAGATCGTTTGCGATCAAGAACCCGAGCTTGGGCGAGAAGTCATCACGGGCGAGCGCCTCGGGCGCGATGTCTTCGAGAAGCACGAACGCAAGCTCGGTTTCGTAGTCGAGAAGCGGTGCGATCGATCCGAAGTCGCTTCGCAACCGAGCCCCGAGACCCGGCTCGATCGAGTCGGCCGCCGCGAAGATCGCTTCGCTGTCAGGAAGAGCGACTGCGCTGCCATCCGTCGTGAGTGCCTGCGGCGCCTTCCGAAAAATCGGCGGCGGTGCGCCCGGCTCGAAGTCCGAGGCGGTTTCATTGATGTGACCAGCGTACGCGAGACCTATGCCGTAGATCGTCGACGGCGGCTCCAATGGAACATACGAGCCTTGGGCGATGTCCAAACACGAGAAGGACGCGGGTGTAGGCGGGTGTCGAAGCGGACGCAGTAGGTAGTAGGCAAGCCCGCCGACGGTGACGAGGAGCACCGCCAGAATCACTAGTACCCATCTCATGCCAACCCCACTTCCGCAGCGGCGTCCCTTAGAGCAGTCGCGGGGTTTTCGGCACCGTCCTTCCGACGCCACGCAACGTGCCCGTCCGGGCGCAGCAGCAGCGCGCCATCGCTTCCGATTTCGCACGTCGATTCGAGACACGCGCGCGCGTCGGGGTCGATGCTCGCTTCATGGACCGACACTGCGCGGACTTCGGTCTTGAGGGATGCGTCGAGCGACTGTGCCGCCTCGCGCCAGTTGGCCCCATCGCCGCCAAGCAAGAGGGTGTATCGGTCATAGCTCATCAGGTCGTGACTAGAACGTCCTTCGGGCTTGCCATTCAGCTGTACGTGCGGGAAACGGGCCCCGGGCCTGGTCGACGGGGTGTAGTCGGTGACTTGTTGCTCGTACGGCGTACTGCCGCCGGGCTCCGTAGCAACCGCGCCTCTTTCATAGATGTAGCCAATGTCGAGGCCGATCCGATCGAAGTGACCGGTTTGGTCGACGATCGAGTGCAACACGCGCGAACGAACCCGCTTACTCAACCAGAAACGCTTCAAGAGAAAGTGGACTGGAAGTCGCAGCAGCCACAGAAACGCGTTTCGGAGAAACGCAGGCAGCGCCTTCAAAACGGCGTTGTTCTTGATCTTGGCGAGGGTCTCCGGGCCGTCACGCTTCAGTCCGAATGCCTCGATGACCTCGAACATCTTGTTGTAGTTCCTGAGGCTCTCGGCGCCGTTTCGCTCCGCGACGGGCTTTCGTTCCGACTCATAACTGTCGAGCAACGACTCGGGAGCCTGCCCGCGCATGACGGCCGCGAGCTTCCAGCAAAGGTTGTGCGCGTCCGGAATGCCGGTGTTCAAACCGAGCCCACCGGTCGGCGGAAAGCGGTGGGCCGAATCGCCGACGAGGAAGACGCGCCCGCTACGGTAGCGGTCGGCGACCTGGCAGGTCATGCGCCAATTCGAAACCGATTTGATGTGGATATCGCGGTCCGCACCAAGCGCCTTCTTGATGCGCTGTTTCAGAACTTCTTCGGTGAAGTCGTCAAGGCGTTCGTAGGGCGAAGCGATCGGGAAATTGTACGTCCAACGCTTGTCGACGTGATGCGCGATGAAGGCGCCGTATCCTTCCGGATGGAGAATCCAGTAGAGCTTCGCGGGTGTCTCGATGAAGTCCCGGAGGTTTTCTTCGAAGTACACATTGACGAAGTCTTCAATCTTCTCCGGGCCGATCATCTCGATGCCGAGAGACTTCCGCACCCGGCTTCCAGCGCCGTCAGCGCCGATCAAGTATCGGCTCCGAACGCGAAATGCATCGCCGTTCGCGAGAGACCGTACCTCCGACTCGGTCGCGGCGCCGTCATCTACGACCGACTGCCACTCGTGCAGGAGCAGTAGCTCGATGTGGGGATCCGCGCTGAGGTGACGTCGAATCACACGCTCAAACTCGGTTTGAGAGAGATTGAGGTAGGGCTTCTTCGAACGGAGGTGGCTTGCGTATTTCTGGGCGCTGCTTCCATCGGCCAGAAGATCGATCCGGCCGAACTCCTCGTTGATCGTCCGGCAGAACAAGATGCGCGAGCCGTCGCTGTCCGGCGACGCTTCTTCGGCGAGCTCGTCGGTGCTGATGCCGAGCTCATTCAAGATCTCGATCGTACGCGTGTTGATCTCATGCCCCTTCGGATGCTCATCGAGCCCAGGTTGGCGCTCGATGACGATCGAACGAAGCCCGAGACGTGCAAGGCAAAGAGCACTCACCATGCCCGCCGGGCCGGCGCCGACGATCAAGACATCGGTTTGTTTGTCGTCCATGGCTACACCGCCTGCGCCTCGTGCTTCGACGCCGAGTAGACCAATGCGATCGCGGCGACGAGAATCGCGGTCAGCACCGAGAACGCAAACGTGTTCTCTTCGATGCCGAAGATGTGCATGTGGTACAGGGGATCGATCATCGCGCCCTCGTACGCGCCGACGAACACGACCGCGATCCAGAAGCCGACGATGTTGCAGCCCTGCCAGAGACAGGAGAGCTTCAAGTCGGGGACCTTCGGCATTCGCCTTCGCCAGATGAAGTAGAGGTTGCAGACGCCCGAGCACACCATGAAGCCGAGAAGCCAGGCGAGGTGCACGCGGGCGTGGCCGACCCATGCGGGGTTCAGCAGATGCGACACGCCGGTGTCCCGGAGTGCAGGACCGAAGAATTCGGCGCACGAAATGGTCAGGAGGACCCGAGCTGTTCGGATTGCCTTGGCCGGCTCCATCATCACCTCCAGCAGCTACGGAGCGATTTATTCGCCTGACATAACTGGAAGGAATACCCTTGTCAACCGAATAAAACGTGCTACGAAGCCGAGACAGAAGCGCGGAGCGATGAATGGAGCCTGAACCAGGAGCAACCGAAATCAAGAATGAAAAGCCGCGGCCGCGTAGGTCGCAGGAGACGCGTGATCGGATCATTCGGGCCGCGGTAAAGGCCTTCTCTGAATCGGGCTTCGAGGGCGCGTCCACTCGCCAGATCGCTACGCTCGCTGGCGAGAACCAAGGGCTGATCACGTATCATTTCTCGACCAAAGAAAATCTCTGGAAAGCAGCCATCGACTCGCTCTTCGTCCCTTTTGCCACTGATTTGGCAGACCGCGCTCAGGTGCTGGCGGACGCGGACATCCGGACGCGGCTTCGATTGATCGTCATCTTTCTTGTCCGGCAAGCCGCGGAGCGACCAGAGCAAATGCGCTTGATGGTGCATGAGGGCCGCGAGGAGAGCCCCCGCATCAAGTGGCTCGTCGAGCGTCACATCGAGGCTCAGTACGAGTACGCGTGCACCATCATCCGCGATGCGATCGATGCCGGCTTGATGCCACCCGCTCCGTATATTCACTACTTCTACATCATCGTCGGGGCGGCTTCCCTGTTCTTCACGGCAAGGACCGAGTGCAAGCACCTGACGGGCATTGACACGACCGACCCGGCGACGATCGAGGCACATGCCGAGACGCTGGTGAATCTCCTTCTGCGTTGAAGTCAGCGCCACGGGTACGAGAAGTGACCAAAGATGCCGAGCCTGAAAAGAATGATACGGATCGACCGATAAGGCGGCTCCTGACGCGTGTCGCCATCGGAGCGCTCGTCCTATCGTTGATTCTTGCCATCACGGGCTGGGCCGTGTTCCGTTTTACCAATGCAACGGACATGCTCATGCGTAGTACCGTTAAGAATCTAGCTCTCAGTCAGCGTCACGACCTGTTCACCGATGGTCAGATACACGTCATCCTACTGGGCACGGGTTCGCCCCAGCCGGGCTCCGAACGCCTGCCCGCCGCCAACGCGGTCATCGCGGGCGACGAGCTCATCATCGTCGACGCCGGCGAAGGCGCAAGCCGCACCATGAGCGCACTTCGTCTCCCCACGCAGCGCATCTCAACCGTGCTGCTGACACATCTTCACTCCGATCATATCGGTGGCCTCGGCCAAGTGCTGAATGAATCGTGGAACGCAGGTCGCCCCCACGAGGTTACCGTATATGGTCCGGTGGGAAGCCAATCCATTGTCGACGGGCTTGCGCTTCAATACCAAGCCGACATCGATTACCGGAGCTCGGGCCACGTCGAAAAGCACGATCCGACGCTTGCGCTCGCCAATGCCGAGGAACTGGTTGTCGCCCCCGAGGACGGCCTAGTGCGCGTATTCGAACGAAACGGTGTCACGGTCGACGTGTTCCATGTGGACCATGGCCACGTCGTACCCGCATTCGGATATCGCATCGAATATCAAGGTCGATCCGTCGTTTTCAGTGGGGACACAGCCGCGACACCGCTCATGGTCGACGCGGCCAAGAACGCGGACGTATTGATCCACGAAGCCATGAACATGCGCATGATGCGTAACGCTGCACAGGCGCTTGGCGAGATCGACATGCCCGATGTCGCGAATCAAGCCGCGGCGATCATGGGGTACCACACGGACACCCTCGAGCTCGCCAAGATCGCGTCCGATGCCAACGTGTCGAAACTCGTCCTTACCCATCTAATCCCGGCCCCACCAAACGTTATCGCTGCGCGCATGTTTAAGTCCGGCATGGGCCAGCATTATTCGGGACCGATTATAGTCGCAGAAGACCGGATGATGTTGAGCTGGTAATCTGGCCGTGATGGACGGCGTAAGTCCTTCCTGAAGCATGCCGGCGCTCGTACTCCGCTGGGCTCAGATGCCCGAGACACGAGTGTCGGTGTACCCGTTCGGTTCGCGACCCTCGGGTCTTCTGCCCGAAGGTCGCAGAACTCGCGGATATCAACTCCACTTAGAAACCCGTCGCTGCCCACCGCGGGCAGCGCTCTACGCGGATCCCAGCCCTACTTTGCCAAGGGTTTCGATCTGCAATTGGGATTGGTCCCGGCGTTACTGCCTCTTCACGAAACCGCTAACTCGTTGAAATCGTTGCGGACGCGGAGGGATTCGAACCCACGACTTCTGCCTCCGGAGCCCAAATCTCCAGCACGAATCGCCCGGTTTTCCTGCGGTTTTGGGGGAGGAGCCAGGCGCCACTGAGCGCGACGAGGCTCCTCTAACCCCCTTTTGGGGACCAGTGGTCCCGAAAGACATCGAGCTCTCAGCTCGACGCGCATTGGCCGATCCAAATGCATCACACCGTGAGCTGACCCTTGCCCAGTGGATCCTCGACGCCCTTGGTCGGCTGAGCGAGCCTGGGGCAACAGGGTCAGTGCAGCTTGGAGGGGCCTGACGTACACTACGGACATGAGTTGGCCTGTCGAAAAGGTTCTCGAGGAAGCGCTCAAGCTCGACCCCAAAGACCGCGCTTTGATCGTGGCCGAGCTTTCGCACCCGGACGCCAATGCGACGCCTGAAGAGGTAGAAGCGGCCTGGCGCGAGGAGATCGCTCGCCGTCTTCGGAGCATCGAGGACGGGACCGCGGAGCTGGTCGACGGGCATGAGGTGTCCCAGCGCATTCGCGCTGAGTACGAATCCTGATGCTTTCCTTTCAGCTGCTTCGGGAGGCCGAGCGAGAGCTCGAACTTGCTCGAAGATGGTACGACGAGCAGCGTCATGGCCTCGGTCTCGTCTTCTTCGATGCCTACGAGGATGCCGTTCGGCACGCTCGAGAGTTTCCGGACGCCGGCGCGGTTGTCTTGGAGTCCACGCACACCGTTCGGAAGTTCCCGTTTGAGGGATTTCCGTTTCATATCGTCACGAGCGTAATCGACGATACGCTCGTCGTAGTCGCAGTGGCGCATGTCAAGCGAAAGCCTGGATACTGGGTCGAGCGCGTGAAGTAGAGCTGACTGCGCTCGGATCACCAAATCGCTCCAAGAATTTGGCCAGCTCCAGGCGGACCAAAGATCCGACACGTACCAATAGCATTCACCTACTCAGGTCACAACGAACTGTTTATGGGACCAGCCCTACTTTGCCAATGGTTTCGATCTGCAACTGGGATTAGTCCCGGCCTTACTGTCCATAACTCACGCTTGTGCGTGGTGGACTCCGATCCGGGCCCACGCTAGTTTCGTCTTCGGCGGGAAACCTGGCGGGTCGTGTGAGGTTTGCCTCGGTGGATCGCGGCGGATTCGACGAACAGTACGACGCGTTCGGATTCGCGCTCGCGATTTGGCGTTTGTACTGTCAATAGTGTAAGAAGGCAAGCCGCGAGGAGGAGACCATGAAGACCCATTCGGCAGGAAACTCAGCCACCAACGGCCTTGCGCTCATCGTCTCGCTCACCCTGATCTCGTTGTTCTTGGTGGCTTGCGACGAGTCGGGCAGCTCCGGCGCCTGCTCGGACGACCTGCTGCCGCTCGCCGAAACGCCACCGGCGCCCCCGGCGGAATGCCCGAGCCCGCCCACGCCGGTGTCGTCTACCATCGAGGCGCAGATATCCGCCATCCAAGCGACCGCCGCCGAGGTAACAGACACGCTGCTCGACCCTGACGTGATCACGGTCGTGACCTGCGGTACCGCGTCACCGATCCCGCCGCGAACCCGTGCGCAGTCCTGCACCGCAGTCTTCGTCAACGGCCAGTTTCTGTTGTTCGACGCGGGCGACGGAGCTGTGCCCTCGATGGAGAATCTGAACTTCCCGCTCCCAGACCTGACGGCGGTCTTCCTCACGCACTATCACTCCGACCACATCGCCGACGTGGGTGAAGCAATCAGCCGCAGTTGGATTCTCGGGCGTCGAACGCCGCTTCCGGTGTACGGAGGGCAAGCCGTCGAACGCGTGGTCGATGGTTTCAATCGCATCTACGCGCTCGACTACAACTACCGAACGGCGCATCACGGCGAATCTCTTTTTCCGCCAGAGACCACGGGCGCCGACGCACGGCTCATCCCGGACCCGGGACCCATCGGCTCGGTCGTGTACGAGGAGAACGGCGTCACGGTCAGCGCCTACACCGTGGACCACTCGCCAATCCTGCCTGCCCTCGGCTACCGGATCGACTACGAGGGCAAGTCGGTCGCGATTAGCGGCGACACCATCGACACCGAAGGGCTTCGCAACATGAGCCAAGGCGCCGACGTGCTCGTGAGTGAGGTCATGAACAAGTCGTTCGTTGAAGACGCGGAGTGCGCGTTCGGTCGACTTGGCAACGAGGACAACGCCGCAATCTTCAGGGACATACGCACGTATCACATCGATGTCGAGGAGCTCGCGGAGCTCGCCGAAGACGCGGACGTTGGCACGCTCGTTCTCACACACCAGGTCCCTACCCTCGACGACGAAGCGCAAATCGGGCTCGTGTTTCGCGCGCCGATCTCGGCGATCTATGGGGGCGAGCTCGTGGTTGCCGTTGACGGCACGAGCGTGACCGTACCCGTGAACTGAGCCGTGTCACGTCACGTGTCCTCTTGCAGGGAGTAGGAAGCGGGAACCGGGCCCATTCCGGGCCCATGGTTCGATGCTGCTTCGTTTTCGCAGCGGACGCGGAGGGATTCGAACCCACGACTTCTGCCTCCGGAGGGGGCGGAGCAGAATCACGAAAGCAAGGCTATCCCGCTTTTTCCCGGGCGAAGTGGATCGGCTGAAGTGCCGAAAGGCGCGGCTAGGGACAGCAAAGCGCAGACAAACCCGGCACGGTGCCGGGTTCGTCCGGACGCCGAAGCACTAGCGCTCGCGCTCCTGCGCGCCATCGCGGTGGTGTGAGCCGACCGCAGTCGGCGCCGCGACCTAGCCAATGCGCTCGCCACCCGACCTTCGGGTTATGAGTTCACAAAGCCCGGTGTCCGCAATCGCTACAAAACCACAACGAAGACCAGGCGTTAGTCCCTTCGCCATGTTCACGGGTCGTCACTTCATATCATTCGATTTCACATCGTTAAGGCACCGTCAGGTCACCGGGCGCGCTGTGGCAGGCAGGGACGCCGCTACCACCGAACCGCGGCAGTCACTGCGCGCGAATCGGCACGAAGACCCCGTTTGCTGGGTCGGTATCCGTAGTTACCGAGAAGAACGCAAAGAAGTCGTTTCCCGCCGACGTGAGCCCTACGTAGTCGCCCAAGAAGAGCCCCGAATTGGTGCCACTCGTCAATGGCGCGAGCGCGTAGTCGAACGATGCCGGTGTCAGGCGCACTGCGGCGCCCCAGCCTGACGATTGGGCGCAGTCGGCCAGTTTTGGATGGCAAGAGACGAACCAGTAGTCCGAGAAGGAGGGAACCGCGCCAGCAACGTCGTTTTCGAAGTTGTAGTACGTGACTCCGATCGTCCCATCGTCCGAAACTTCGACGGAGGGGATGAACGCCTGCTCGAGCGTGAAAGGCGCATTGGGGGGGGTGTCGTCGATTCTCACCGGTGGTGACCAAGTGAGCCCTCCGTCGCTCGAGGACGAAAGCGCAACCTGCAGAGCTACGTCAAATGCGAGTTCCCAAACGGCGTAGAGTTCCCCACTGCGTCGATTCACGGCAACGTCGAGACTGAAGGCCCTGACGAGCGCGCCGTCGGGTGAAAAGACCCCAGACAGGAAGGTGTCCGCGATGACGACTGGGTCGCCAGGCCAAGTCAGTCCGCCGTCTGTGGACCGTTTCACGTAGTTTGGCGTCGTGTTCGTGCGCGTACTGTCTTTGAAGAACGCCAACAAAGCCCCGTCTGGAAGCACCACGATCTGTGCAGCGATCCCCGCAGGGTCGACCGAGTGCACGATCGTCGGGGCCGCCCATGTCGCGCCGCAGTCGGTGGTTCGACTAAATAACACGTCCCCAGGGGCTGGGGGGTTTGAGGCAAAGCGGGTCCACGTCACGTAGATCGTACACGGGTCCACCGGGTCCGCGGTCATCGTCTCCCTGTCGTTGTAGAGCGGTTCGGTCGTCTCGTCGACGACCACCGGATCGCCCCAGGTCAGCCCCCCGTCGGTCGATCGATTGACCACGATGGCGCCGCCGGTGTTGAGGTAGCTGGACGACAGCGCGGCGGCGTACAAGTCACCATTGGCCGCGAAGGCAAGCCATGGATCCGTCGTGCGGTCCCACGCGCCCCCTGAGCAACGCGTGAGCCCCGGAATGGTGGAAGGCGCCCACGTACCCCCGCCGTCAAAGCTGACGGAAACGATGTGACCGCGACAGCCGCCGCCTGAAAGATATCGGTCCTGTTGCCAGGCCACGGCGAGGTGGTCTGGGTCGGTCGGGTTCACCGCGATCCACGGCTCCACTTCGGAGTCGGCCGCAAACGTTCCAGTCACGGGGGAGTCGGCTGTGCACTGGGCGAAAACGCTATCCCCAGAGACCGTCACGGGCGCCCCGGCGAGGAAGTCGACGGCGCATCGATTGACGTGCACGTCGTAGTGGCCTAGCGACCCACCGGGCGATTGGACATTGATTTGCAGCGTGCTCCGGCACGACGACCAGTCGAGCGTCGCCTGACCACCCCCTACCCCAAACTGGCCGTCCTCGACCGGGGCAGTATCGGTCCACACCCAGTAGGTGACGCGCGCCGCTGGGTCGGCGGCCTGAACAGTGACGACCGCAGTATCGACGAAGGTCTGGACATCATAGTTTCGCTGCCCTGAGGTGAAGGCCAACTGCTCTTCTCCCTCGACTTCGAAACTGAGCACCGCTAGCGTCGTGTCCCCTGAACAGGAAAATGTCGTCTGCATGAACGCTGGGGACAGGACGACCGCAAAGGCGAACGCATATGTCCTCAGCGAAACGAAACTTCGTGAATCCCTCATGAGGCACCTCCTCGAGCCCGATCCGTCAGCCAGTTGACCGGGGTCGTGGCTGGGTCGGTGCTGGTGAGCAGTGCACGCGATGTGCCAACGAGATAACCAGGGAAACCAGCGTTCCACCTCCCACGACGGGGCACAATTGCCGACGATTCGTCATCAAGATTGACGAGGTCTCGTCAGCGAGGGGCGATTGTTGCCTCCGGCGGGTTGAGCCTAGATAGTACGCGCGATGCGGTTGCTCGTGCTGACTTCGGTCCTGTGCGCTTGCTTCGTCCCGAGGGCGGCGGGTCAGGCAGGGGATCCGTGGCTGATTATCGCGACGACATCGACGAGCGATGACGACTGGATGGCGCCGGCAGCGTTGAGGGTTCGCACCGAGCTCTTGGAGCGGGGCATCGAGGTCTGGTCACCGGCCAGCGCGTCTAGGCGCTTCGAGGAAGAGGCCTCCACACGCGCGGGGGAGATCACGGAGGCCGAGCTCCAAGCGTGGGCCGCCCAATCGAAGGCAGGGCTTTGGCACTTGGTCATGGGCGAGCCCCAGGCCGCGCTCGGCGAGTTGAACGAAGCACAAGCGCTCACGCAACGCGCAGTGGAAGCGCTCAGTCGGTCGGAGGGAGGGCCACAGAACGTGCTCGACACATGCCTTTACTTGTTCCGTGCACTGACCGAGACCGGGTTCAAGTCCGAGGCCACTGCGCTAGTGCGAGAGTGCCGTGTACTGGTCCCGCGGGGCGAGCCGAGCCCCAACATGCACCCTGCGTTCGTTTCGCAAGCGCTCGAGCAGGTCGACGCCCGCCGCGCCGAGCAGCCCACCGCGCTCCGCGTCGAAAGCAGGCCGTCCGGATGCAAGGTCCGCGTCAACGGATTGATGTGGGGCGAGACGCCCATCGAGATTGGCGACTTGCTTCCCGCCCAGTATCGCGTCCAGGTCGAGTGCAGCCCCGACCGGCGCGGACGCGTCCACGTGGCGGACTTGGCCACTGGCCCCGCCGAAGTCTTCGTGGACTTTCGTTTCGAGCGTGCAGTCGAAGCGCAACCGCTGTTGCACCTCCGTTACGCGAACGGCGTCGATGAACGAGAGCACCGCGTCGACGACACAGGGCAGATCGCGAAAGCGGTGCCTTCAGACGCTCTCTTGCTGCTGTCCGCGCCTGCTCCGGGAGTTTTAGAGCTCGAGCTCCTCAGTGGCGTGACTCTGCAAGAGAAGGGTCTCGCCCGAATTGCCATGGGAGCTCACGGGCCAAGCCGAGGGGACATCGCCCTAGCCGCTCGCGCGCTCGTCGACGGCAAGTGCATCGACTTCACCAAAACGCAGGCAACCCGGCTTCCCTGTGACGTCCCTGCCGAGATACCGTCCGAAGGAGGGCGGCTCGTCGATCGTAGGCCGCGCGGCCAGTTCATTGCTGGACTCACGCTCGCCGGAGTTGGTTCGGCAGCCCTCATCACCGGCTACGTGCTGCTCGCTCCGCGCGCGCGGGCGGGCGAAGACTGGGTCGCCCAACTCGACTCGGGCTCACCGCCGGACGGCGTGGCGCAACAACAATGGCTCAGCGTGGGCACCGCCGTCGTCGTCACCTCGTCGGTCGGCGCTGCTGCCCTCGTGGCGGCGATGCCCCTTGCGCTGCCGAAGCGCGCAAAGACGCCGTGGTGGGCTTGGCTTTCTGGCGGCGTTGGCGTCGGCCTTGCAGCCTTCTCCGTGGCTTACGGCGTAACCGCCGAAGCTACGCCAGCCACGTCGTGCTCGAACCTAAGAATCACGTCGCCCGATGCCCAAACCTGCGTCCGACGCGGCGAGCAGGTCAGCGTCTCAATCCTGACCGGCGTCACCGCGGCGCCCTTGCTCACGATACCCCTCGTGTACTTGTTCAGGCGCGGCGACGCCCGGCTCACGCCCGGTGTCGAGGTGAGTCGGGCGGGGGGCTACGTCAGTCTCCGTGGCGAGTTCTGAATCGTCGCCGCAGCCAGAGCCAAGTTGGGGGGCCAGCGGCACCACTACGGAGCAGGCGCGAGCGGATCGACAATTGTTGGCACGGCGTCGTCCGCGGCGGAGCGTAGGAAACTGACGCGCTGCTGGTATGCTGTCGGCACGCCCTGCGCGCAGGAGTGGCCTTCGGTCACGAATTCGCAACCGGGACTGGGGGGTATGCCGGGGATTCCGGCCGGTACGAATTGATAGAATGCAGCCGTGGTCTCAGAGTCGATGTTGCCGGTGACCGGGCCAGCAATCGACTGGAGAATCGGCGTCGCTTGCTGCACGGGTTCCAAGTGGGGAATAGCCCCCATCGTCCACGCGAGCGACCGGGTCGCGTTGTTGGGGATGATCGTATCGCCAACGCCCTCCGTGATCAGCACGCTGGCCTTGCGCGTCGTACCCGCAACCTCGATCGGGTTGTCATAGAAGAACGCCGCGTGGTTGTGAGGGTCCTGATGATCGAAGATCATCTGCATGATCCCGAGGCTCACCCAGTAGTCCACGGGCTTCAAATTCGGGATCAATGCACGGAGGTCGGGGGGGAATATGTCGATGAACGCTCCCCCGCCGAAGTAGCTCTCGGCTTCTCGCTTGGCGCCCACCGCAAGCGCGGCCGCACGGATCTCCGGCGCGTACGGCAAGAAGCCTGAGCCGTGGACCGATCCCATGCTGATGCCGACGTAGTTGAGTGAAGCGCCGAGATCGAGGTCCGGAATGCCATCACCGTTCGGCAGAGGCACGACGTCCAGAGTATCGAGTTGCTCGATGACTCTGAGGAAAGCCATCTGCTCACCATAGGTTTGCATTGCGAAGTTTGGGTAGCGCCACTCGGCCAGCAGGGTCAGGAACAAGAGCCTGTTATGGTCAGCGGTCGAAGCGGAGCCAGCCTCGCGGTTGAGCGTGTCGGTGAACCCAATCACGGCGAAGCCGGCTTCTGCGAGTCCACCCAGCGCCTGGGAGATCGCCTCGTCGGAGCTGCCTGGACTGCCATGCTGATACATCACGACCGGAACGGGTCCGCTCAAAGCGGCGTCCGGCAGCGCGAGCACGAAGTCAATCGTTTGCGTTCCGGTGACGACCGGATCGCCGTTCGCATCCCGAGAGAGGAAGTAGCCGTCTCTCCAGTTTGGCGCCTCCCACGTCCCACGGACATCAGCCGCAAGAGGGTATCCAGTCGGCGTGATGCTCGTGATTTGATAGGCTGGAGGCGGCGCCTGAAGCACATAGTTCTTCATCGCGAGCGGCGTGAGAGGAATATCGTCGGTGCTGCGTACGCTGATGCGGAGCGCGAGTGCAATCTCGTCCGCGGTGATCGGAGGAGACACGACCTGCGGATCCGACAAGACGTCCAGCAACCCGTCTTCCAGCACGCCCCGTGCTTTCGTGATCGCCGAGTCCTCGCCCACACTCGCGGGCAAGAGTACCGCCTTCAGGAAGGCTGACGGCCCGAACGCAACCCCGTCGCTGCCGAGAGCTCCTCGTGTCACCACCATCCCATAACGCCCACTTGGGCTGAGCGGGATCGAAGGATACAGCACGAGCGAGTGACTGATCGATTGTCCGGGTAAGGTCCTAGAGACCGGGCTGAGCTGAAAAGGCACGCGATCACCCAAGCTCGGGCTGCCGGGTGTTAGGTCGAAGAGGCCCATGCTAGCGGACGGATCGAGCGACGCCGCTGGTGTCATCGGAAGTGAGTTAGCATCCGGGGCCTCCGGCAACTCGATGACGATTCCACCAATGGGGCTGAATCCATCCAAGGAATACGTCTCGTTTAGGAGCGCTAGGAAAAGAGCCTGAACGTCGGTCTCCTGCGCGGGGACCGGGATTTCCACCCTAAAGCCGGTGGCTGTCGAGGCGTCGGGCATGAGCCAGTAGTCGTCGGGGAAGGGAGCGGTACGACTGGGATCGGTCCGGTCATACGGGATCGGGTGCGGGCCAACGAAGAGATCGATGGTGTAGTAGCCAGACCCGCCTGGTGGCATGACGACCACCTCGATCGTGTTGAGTCCAGGTTCCAGGGGCGTGATAGCCTCCCCGCCTCCGTAGACGGCCACCATTGTCTGAACACTGCCAAGGTCGTGGTAGACTCTGACCGTGACCCGCGTATGAAGATCCGATGGAATTGCGCGAACCAATGCGCTGTCGGCGCTCTCAGGCAGCCAGATGTCGTCGTAGGCCCTCTGACTGCTATCGAACGCAATTCGATCTAGCTCGTCCACGATGACCGCCAACTCAGACAGCCTGGTGTCAACGGGCGGGGGTGTGCAGCCAGAGTCCCGGTCGTGGTACTGCATCAACGCGGGCGACAGCACGATCGCAAAGGCCAGACCGAAGGTTCCCATTGATACCGAATGCCGTGAATCCCTCATCACGCACCTCCTCGAGCCTCCAGCCCGGCGACCCTGCTCGCGACTGGGTCCATGCCACTGAGCAGTGCATTGGCCGTGCCAGGCAGAAAACCGACGAATTTGGTGCTTTCTGATGCACTCGTGGCGAAAATTGCCGACGATTCGTCATCGAAATTGACGAAGGCTGGTCAAATGAGCGGCGGTTGGGCCCGACGCGCTCGCTCAGGGTTCTTGAATAGGAAACGAGATGAGCATGTGGTCGGGCGCGGGGGCTGACCGCTGGTCTCGGCTGCCTTCTACGACGGGATTCCAGCTGGAAATGGCCATCGTACACTCCAGAGCTATCTCAACGTCGCCTACTTTGCTGCGCATGCCGTTGGGACCCACCTCTTCGCCGAAAACCGCAGGAGGTAGGATCCACGTTCCGTGGTTTGGACCGTTCGTTTCATCGAGCTCCGCCCCGGTGCTTACGTCGTCCCATCCGAAGAGCACATGTCCGGAGTCGGCCGCCACGTAACCCTCTTTCTCCCCACGCAGCTCCACCTCAACCGGCCCCACCACGCAGAACCCGTTTGTTTCGCACAACTCGAGCGGCGAGAGCTCGAGCCCAGGAAATGGATTGCCCTGAACGTCGCATGCCCCGCCAGGCTCACAATCGGTACTGGTTGGGATCTTTTGGAATTGCCCGCATGGGTTGTCCGGCTGAGCCAATCCGCCGAGGCCCGTGCAATCGTCGTTCGAGTCATCGGGGTTCAGTTTCCCAGGCGAGCATGACGGGAAATCACCCGAGTGCCCCGCATTGCCGTTGTTGTCGTATCGGCAGGTCCACGGGATGGACTGCGAGTCGAGCGTCAGCGCTATCGGCTCGGGATCTTTCGCCCCGCGACGTACGCGGACTGTCGCCTGAAGCTCGAGTACGTTGACCCGGCTCACCCCACCGGGCACAAGGTGCTGCGCGACGTTTAGAAAAAATTCGTCAAAGCCAGCGAACGCCGTCAAGCCAAAACCAAACTCCGTTCCGCTGGGGATGGGCGAGGGACTCACGGAGAGCTCCCACGCGAGTAGCGAAAAGCCTGGTGCGTTGGGGCGTGGTGGAAGATTGTCGCTGCATGCCAGCTGGATGCGTCGCGCCTTCGGATCTGGGATGACCAAGCCCATCTCGGCCAACCGGCACACACCGTCGACCCGTACTTGGCCACCAGGACAATCAAAGTCCGAGCACCCAGGAAGAAGCATCACCGAAGCAATCAAGAAACAGATGCGCATCGCGTCACCTTTCGAGCCCGACACTCCGCGATTGACCAGACGCTAACATACCCGTGACGACCAGTGTACTGGGTGTCAAGTAGACTCGCGTCGACTGCAGATGGACCCATTGCTTGACATGGACTCCGATGCACGTCTTGATAGAAGTTCGCCGGGCAAGCGCCGGAGCAAGAGCCGTGATTAGAAATCGATGTTCGAACCTTGCACGGGGGATGCCACTGCTCGGCTTCTTGCTCAGCTGCACAACGGTGACCGATGATGGGAGGGCCTGGACCCCACCCAAGCGCCTCGATGACGGAAACCGCGTAGATGCGTTGTTCGGAGTGGGTCTGGACGCGAACGGCACCGCGATGGCGCTTTGGTCCGAGAATGACGGCGTCTTGTCCAAGCGCCAGATGCGCGACGGCGGATGGAGCTCTAGGCAACGGATCGATGATGTTGTTGCGCCGGAAGAGGCATTTTGGCCCAGTGTGGCCGTGGATCGCGAAGGCAATGCGGTAGGGGCATGGAGACAGGAACCTCGCATCGCTGATCAACTCGGCGTTAGCGTTTGGTCCAACCGCTACACGGCGGGCAGCGACTGGCACGGTGCAGCGCGGCTCCACTCCCTGGGCGGTGAAGATGCATCGAACTATCAGGTGGCGATGGATTCCGATGCCAACGCCATCGTCATCTGGCAGCAGTCCAGCGGCACATGTGATGATCACCCCTGCGAGAGCATTTGGGGAAACTACTCGACGTCAGATGGTGACTGGGGCACGGCTGAGCTCATCGAGTACGACAACCGGGGTCACGCGGGGGAGCCTCGAGTGGCCATGGATTCCGATGGCAACGCCATCGCGGTCTGGCATCAATCCGACGGCACGCGCGTGAGCATCTGGGCCAACCGCTTTACGCCGAGCCAGGGTTGGGAAAGTGCCCGCCACATCGGGAGCGACGATCAGAGCGAGGCACGAATGCCGGACGTAGCGATGGACATCGATGGCAACGCCATCGTGGTTTGGCAACAGTCCGATGGCGCGCGCGTGAGCATCTGGGCCAACCGCTTTACGCGGATTGGCAAATGGGATGACGCGAAGCCAATCGAAACCAACGACGACGGTGACGCGACCAACCCCAGACTTGGGATGGACGCCAACGGCCACGCCATCACGGTGTGGAACCAATTCAATGGGACCACCGTCGACGTCTGGTCGAACCACTATACGCCAGGTAATGACTGGGGCACGGCTGAGCTCATTGAGCGCAACGACGATGGCGACGCGCTGCGCCCCCGCGTGGCGGTAAGCGCGAGCGGCGACGCCGTAGCCGTTTGGCCGCAGTTTGACGGTTTTCGCTATGACCTTTGGGCCAATGCCTACTCGCCGAGCAAGGGCTGGCGCACTGCCGAGCTCGTCGATCCAAGCGACCAAGGCCTCGGACAACCGCTCAGCGCGGAAGTGGCAATAGACCCTGATGGCAACGCGGTGGCCGTTTGGCTGCTCAGGGATCCCGGGGATCATACTGCAAGCTTGCTTAGCCCGTCGGAGCTCTGGGCCGCTCGCTTCGAATAACCGCCCGCAAAATCTTCGCCGACAATCCCCTACCCTCGGCGATCGCGAACCTGTAGGCTCTACGGCGCGTGATGGGAAAACCTATGAATCTATGGCCGCGCATGCGCGAGGTCACGACGGCGGTTGTCACTGGTCTCCGAAGCGGCCGTTTCATCGAGGAAACGCTGGAGTCTTTGTGCGTGCAGCTCGGTGCGAGCTCGGCCTGGAGCACGCTCGAGACCCAAGCTGGCGGGCCGCCGATGCACCGCTCGCGGTCCGCCAGCTTTCACGGCGTTCCTCCGGGTGTGCTCGCCAAGCACGTCACCGAGGTATTGGGCGAGGAGTTGTGAGATTCAGCGAAATGGAGCGAAAATTCAGTTCGGCGATCCGAACGCGGGACGAAGTGCGCTGCAAGTCGACATGATGAGCTAGTACCGCGTAATTCGTCTCTCACAATGCTCCCCATGGGCCAAGAGAGCCTGAGCCGAGAACCGTAATCGAATTGCACGCCAGCATCGGCGAAATCTCATCGAACGAACGCCGGATGTCCTCTCGCGTCTCCCTAGTAGTGCGTTTGAGGTGGTCCCTGACGAGAATCGCAAGGGCGAGTGGCTCTCCAAGCTGCTCGTAGCGTTCGCGGACACGAGCCATGGCTTCGGAACTCCCGCCGGTCATGTTCTGAGCCACGGCGACTGCGACGCGTTGCCGTGCGTCATCCGGCTTGGCATGACGTCCCGTGGCCGACGTTCAACTGGGAAAGAGGGACAGGCGCCCATGGCATGGACTTTGAGCAACCGGCAGTTGTATGCCGCGATCGTGATTTCCGGCTTCTCCGCATTGATCTATCAATTGATCTGGGTCCGGTTGCTGGGCCTGGTCTTTGGCGTCAGCAGCTTCGCAGTGGCGACGGTCGTGGCCGTGTTCCTGCTGGGGCTCGGCCTGGGGAGCTACTTCTTCGGCAAGTGGTCGGAACGCAGCAGCAACCCACTGCGAATCTACATGTACGTCGAACTGTGCATCGCGATTGCGTCACTCGCATCCTATGTGATCATCGAATACCTGCCCGTCTACCGTTTGCTGTACGAGGCCGCGTACAACAATCTCGGCCTGTACGGCATGTCCGTCGTCCGGCTGCTGCTGTCGGTCGCGGTGCTCCTACCGCCCGTATTCCTGATCGGCGGCACCTTGCCGCTGATCGCCAAGTATTTCCTGACGGCCTCGACGACCTTCGGCTCAGGGTTCAGCCGAATCTACTATCTCAATACGCTGG
>JAOTXX010000065.1 GCA_029862185.1 Myxococcales bacterium | reverse complement strand
CGTCCGAGAAATCGAAGCTCGCAACAAGATCTGGTTCGTTTGCGATGCCGCCTGCGCCACCGTCGCCACCCGCGCCGCTGATACCGCCCGAGCCGCCGTCGCCACCCGCGCCGCTGATACCGCCCGCGCCGCCGTCGCCACCCGTGCCGCCCGAGCCACCCGCGCCGCCCATCCCGCCCGAGCCGCCGTCGCCCCCCGTGCCGCCCGAGCCACCCGTGCCGGCCGTGCCGCCCGAGCCACCGTCGCCACCCGTCCCGGCCGAACCACCGGAACCGCCGTCATCGCTGCTCGTGGGCCCGCATCCTAAACCAAAGCCCGAGAGAGCGAGGGCCATCATCACGCATAAGAGAAAACGCATGGGCTGATGTTTTCACCTCGCGGGTGGGTTGGCAAGAATGATCGGTGGCGCGTCGGGCCATGTAGCACGGCTATGTTACCTTGTTCGGCCCATGGCCCCCGCGACTCCCGAACACTTCGGTGACTACGAGCTGGTCGAGCGCCTAGGCGTCGGCGGCATGGCGGAGACGTTCGTCGCCATCCGGCGTGGACCCGGCGGCTTTGAGCTGCGCGTGTGTCTGAAGCGCATCTTGCCCACGTTCGCGGGCGACGCGGATTTCGTCGAGATGTTTCTTCGGGCAGCGTTGCGTCACCTCCGCGGCGCGGAGAATCGCTCGACCCTGGGCTCACGTCCTACCTCGCGGACGCGCTTGCATCCGCACTCGACTTCGCGCACACCGCAGACGAGCACGGCAACGCCGCCGGCATCATCCACCGCGACATATCGCCCTCGAATGTGCTGCTGAGCAACGCCGGCGAGATCAAGCTCGCCGACTTCGGCATCGCCAAGGCCATGAATCTGCCCGGCAGCATCCAGAGCGGTGCACTTAAGGGCAAAGTGCCCTACATAAGCTGAGTGACCAGGATCATTGAAAAATCCACCCAAAACGAGGGGGAATCTGTTTCTGGTTGTTTCGTGATGTGTGGGAGAAAATGTGGGAGTTGGGATCCTTGGGTTGACAGGCGCCCCTATGCTCACGTGACTCTAAGCAAGGGCCTCTCTTCGTGGTCGGTGGCCGAGAAGGAAACTCCACACTCCGCTGCTTCTGCCGGCTGCGGCTCAGGCCAAAGCCTGACGCCCTCCCCCCGCGCTTGCTGAGCACCTCCATCACGCGACCGGCCAGAAGCGCCCCCGCTGCTAGCGAGAACTACAACCAGTATTGACGTACACCCGTGAGCTCTTCGACCAGGAGTGAAGCTTGTTATTCGAGAACCGGGGCTGGCAAAGAAACGAAGCGCAAATGCTGCGCGCTCTTCCATCGAGCGGTGAAAACCCCAACACTTCCGAGACGCGTTTTGGGTGACCGTGACGCAGTATCTGCGCCTGCGAAAAGAGCAAAGAATTACGTATAGCGACGGGTTTGGTGAGGACCCACGTTGCCTTGCGTGACCGGCCTGTTGCTCGGTCAAAAGTGAAGTTATGAGGCGCTACTTATTCGGATTTCTATGTGTCTGCGCGCTGGGCGCGGTTTTGTCGCTCCCGGCGTTGGCGCATGAGAGCGACGACAAACTCGGCTACCCCGGTTTTCGTCCGTACAGCGAGTACGCTTCTGCGTTTCTCAATACGTTGGATACGGCGACGATTGCGGTCCATCCCACCGTTGTTCGCAAGGCCGATAGAACATCGCACTCTTTCGCATCACAGAAACAGATCATTGCCTTGATCCGCAAGCACGAAATGGCGGCCGCCGCCGCAGGATCGGGCCGTGTCGATTTGGGAAAACTGGAAGCCACATCTCAGTGGGATCTGTTCCTCAACGACATGCAGCGGATTGCAGAAACACTGAAGGGCCAGACGTCTGCTGCCGATTACCACCTCTTTATGGAGCTCGTTTGGCCCGTCAACGTTCAACCCATATTTGGCATTCATTGCTACGTCTTTGACCGACAGGGTCAGAACGCGTTTTCGTTTCTGCTGAACTCCCATCACCAGTTGTTTGCCGATGCGAAGCTGATCGCCAGGAGTGCATCCGAGGCAGCGCGCGACAGATTAGTGAAAAAAGCCACGGACGTCGGTGTGACCGCTTTCGAGGCGCAAGTTGCTCAGGCACGAAAAAGTCTCCCGCGTGCAGCGGATACCGGCTCGACAAGAGTCGAAGCGGGGGTCTTTGATGATTTTGAGTCCGGCTTGCCGTCTGAGAAAGACGAGTTTGGAATTCCAATTGGTTTCGTTACGTTTACCGATGGAAGTAGTGCCATAGGCATCTCAACGACAACCACCCATCCGCCACTCTCTGACCAAGCAGCCGGCAAGAGCGCACTGAAGTTGGATTTCGATGTCACGGGCTGGGCTGCCTTTGCGCACATATTTGAAAACGATACGGCCGACCAATGGACGTCGTATGACTGGACTGGCTTCAACGAGTTCAGCTTCTGGTTGTATGGTAGGAACAGCGGCAACTCGCTGTTTGTCGATATACTCGACAACCGTAAGCCCTCGTCGACGGTAGACGACGCAGAACGTTACGTTTACGTCTTCACCGACGACTTTTCCGGATGGAAGCAAGTGATCATCCGCTTCGCCGATATGCGCCGCAAAAAAGGCGGCAACGGTCCACCGGTAGATGGCTTGGGCTTGTCCGAGGTTCATGGATGGGCCTTCGGTACAACAAATACTGGCGGCCCAATCACCTACTACCTAGACAACTTCGAGTTGCGCAACGCGCCCGCCTGCAGTGCCGACTATCCAATCAACGAGCTGCCCATGTACGGGCATATCCAAAAGACCGCGGATCAAAAACGGGCGGACACAAGATACATCAAAGAGATGACGACGGGCGGTCGGAGCCGCGAAGCTGCCGCCGTTGTTGCTGCACGCCTTGGATGGCATATCTTCTACCAAGGAGATTGCTCCACGGCAATCAAGCGGTTCAATCAGGCCTGGTTGCTGGACCCCAAAAACCAACTCGCCCTCTGGGGGTTTGCCGTGATTTCGATTGACCGCGCGCAGGTTGAAGAAGCCATCCGCTACTACCGGATGGCGATTGAAAGCGGACCTGAAGATCCGTCACTGCGGCGGGATTACGAAAACGCTCTGAAGAGGTTGGAGCATTGATCGGGCTTACCAATGTCTGCTTCGGGTAAGCCGCGGACGTTGGGCGATGGCGACACGCGTACCTTCGACTGGACGCCGTCCGCAGGCCAGGATGGCAACTACAATGTGACCTTCACCTTGGATGACTGCGGCACGTTGGCTGACACCTGCAAGAAGACTGGTTCTGCTGCCCCGGCCAGCACGAGTCCTTGGACAGCTGCGTTTGAGCTGCAGCCGTAGGCCAGGCGAGCTAGCCACTGGTACTTCTAAGACCGCTTTCAAAACGGTCCCCGCAAGCCCGACTGCCGAACACGACGCACCCGCTGCGCGCCCCTACCCACGACCGCCGGATCGAAGTGCCGGGCCGTCGAGCACGGCTATGGTACCTTGCTCCGCTCATGCCCCCCACGACCCCCGAACGCTTTGGCGACTACGAGCTGGTCGAGCGACTCGGCGTCGGCGGCATGGCCGAGACCTTCGTCGCGGTTCGCCGCGGTCCAGGTGGCTTCGAGCAGCGCGTCTGCCTCAAGCGAATCCTGCCCACCTTTGCGGGCGACGCCGACTTCGTCGAGATGTTTCTGCGCGAGGCGCGCTTGTCTGCGCTCTTGCATCATGGGCACATTGCGCGCGTGCTCGATTTCGGCATGGCCGACCGAGCCCACTATCTCACGCTCGAGCTGATCGAAGGGACCGACCTTCGCGCAACGCTGCGTCACCTGCGCCGCCGACGCGAAACGCTCGACCCTGGGCTCACGTCGTACCTCGCGCACGCGCTCGCTTCCGCACTCGACTTCGCGCACACCGCCGACGAGCACGGCAACGCAGCCGGCATCATCCACCGCGACATATCGCCCTCGAACGTGCTCCTCAGCAACGCCGGCGAGATCAAGCTCGCCGACTTCGGCATCGCCAAAGCCACGAACCTCCCTGGCAGCATCCAGAGCGGCGCACTCAAGGGAAAGGTGCCCTATATGGCGCCCGAGTACGCACTGGGCCGCGCGTGCAGCGCAGGTTCTGACCTCTTTTCACTCGGTGTCGTGCTCTACGAGTGCCTCGCCGGGCATCGCCCCTTCGATGGCGGCAGCGACATGCAAACGCTCGACCGTGCTCGCAGCGGCCGGCATGAGCTGCTCCACGAAGCAGCTCCGCAGACCCCAGCGCCGATGGCCGACGCGATCGAATCTTTGTTGGTCGCAGAACCTGAGGAGAGACCGTCCAACGCCGCGGCCTTCGTTTCGATGCTGGCCGAGGTTCCGCCGCCTCCGCTGGCACGGTGTAAGCTCGCTGCGCTCGTGCGGTTGGTCGAGAAGGACGACACCATCCCGAGCGCGCCCGGCCTGGCGTCGACCCGCCCTGCGTCTACTCGGCGTCCTCGGAAACGTGGTCCGTCACCTCGGTAGCATGCCCGTAGGTGTTCTTCTCCTGCTCCTCGAGCAAGCTGAGGCCGATCGCCATCGCTTTGCGCACGCGCGCAAGAAGCTCGTCGTCGGTCGCGATTTTTTCCACTGCCATCGAGAGCTTCGATTCGAGCTGTGACTTCATCGCTTCGAGTGACCCGACGCGCGATTCGAGATTGAGCTTGTTTTCCTCGAGAATTTCGAGCTTGGTGCGGCTCGAGTCGAGCTCTGTTTGTAGCCCATCACGCGCTTCTTTGACGGTGTTGAGCTCGTCCTGGAACCGATCTCGGAGGCCCTGCGTTTCGGTGAGCAGGGTCTTGGTCCCCTCGAGCTCGGTGGCGGTTTCGGTGAGCTTGGTTTCGAGCTCGAGCGCACGGTCCGCCCCAAGCGTCTCCCGTTCGCGTGCCCCCGCGAGCTCTGACTCGGTATCCGCAAGCTTGCGCCCCAAGGTCGCGAGTTGCTTCGAGTGCTCTTGCTCCTGCGTCTCGAGCTCGAGTTGTTTTTCAGATTGAATCGAGGCCTCGCGCTCTTCCATGGTGCGCTGCCACTGAGCCTCGGCCTCGGCCAGCTTGGTCACAGCAGCCGTTTCGAGCTCCTGGCTGAGCGAAGCAAGTGCTTCTTGCCGGCCGGCATCGGCCGCTGCGGCGGCTTGCGCCAAAGCCGCAGCCTGCGCATCGGCGAGCTCCGATCGAAGTGACGCAAGCGCCGTCTCTTTCTCGCTCGCGGCGGCGTGCAGAGCCGCTTCATTGTCTTCCCGGGCGGCGGCGAGCGACGCTGCGGACTCGGCCTTGATCAGATCCAATGCTTCTTCCTGGGCCACGCGAAGCCTTGCCATCTCGGCGTCCTGCGTACCCTTGAGGGCCTCGACGTCGGCAACCCGAGCCTCCCGCTCCTGCGCGAGCTCGGCTTCGAGGCCTTCTGTTTTGGTTTTCTCACGCTCGAATCGGCCCTTGATGTCTTCGTAACGCTTGTTCGCAGCCTCTTTGTCCTCGGTCAGGCTCGCAATCGATTCCTGCGCCCCAGACAAGGCGTGTTCGAGCTGCGCCGTCTTCTCGTCAAAATCGGCGCGCGCACGCTCGAGCACGATCGACTGATCCCTGAGATCGATGATCTCTTTGTCACGCCCGCTCACCTGATCGCGCAGCTCGAGGATCTGCTTGTCCTTCGTGTTCAGCGATTCGCGTAGATCGAGGAATTGCCGGCTCGACACGCCACCGGACGACTCGGCGAGCTTCGCCTTGAGCCCAGAGATTTCGGAACGCAAACGTGCGACTTCGATTTGGCCGGCGGCAGGGCCATCGCGCGGTGCAGGCGGCGCGGTCGCCGGACGCGCGGAAGCTGGAGGCGCCGAAGATGCGGCCGGCGGTGCCGAAGGAGGCGCCGTGGCTTGAGAGACCTCGTCCAACGGAACGTCCGAAACCATGATCACGTCATCGAGCTCGACGTCTTCATAGTCGCCGCTGCCCAGGTCGGCTTCGTCGGCGGCGTCCGCGATCTGAGGGCTCTCCGAAGGCTGCTTCGCGTCGCCGCCCATCAAGAGCGCGTCGAAGGCGTTCTCTGCAAACTCATCGATTTCATCGTCGATTTCGTTCGGCTCACCGACCTTGGTTGGCAAATCGCTCGACATGTTGTCCTCCGACATTTGGTCTCCCCTTCGATTCCCACGGCAAGGTTAGCAGCGTTCTCGTCCTTCGAACGAAACACCGTCCAATCCGCCCCCCCGGGCGCATGCAAAGTTACGCCGCCGTCAAAAAAAGAATAGAGGCCCAGACCTTGCTCTGTCAACGTCGGAGACACGCGAAACCCGGGGTCCGGGGAGCGTCTCAGTAGGCGACGCGAGCGTTCGCTGCGAGCTGAAAGAGCACCGGGCGATCCAAGTCTCCGAAAAACGCATAGTTCACACCGCCATGCTGGCGGATGGTCACGACGTTGCTACCTACATTGTAATAAAACAGCTCACGGCCACCCACATGGGTGCGACGTGCATTCCGCACGATCTCGGGCGACCGGAACACCAGAAGCGTGACGCGTCGCCCTTTGTGGTTGTAGTAAAGGGCAGCGGCCGGATGGGCGCCGACCTTGATGTAGCGAGCGCCAACGAACTTCATGCCCGGCTCCGCGAACTGTGCCGGTTTCACGGGGAACGGGGTCTTGCCCTGGAAGTAGCGAACGACGTCTTGCGGTGCCTCGGCCTGGACGTCCGAGGGCAAGGCCTGCGAGTGCAGATTCACGACGTCTTGCAGCATGCCGGCGCCTTGGTACGCGGTGCTTTCAGGCAGACCCATGACGCCGCCGATGATCAAGACCGCCGCCGCGGCAGCTGCGATCGGCCAGGTTTGCCGCCAGCGCATCGGCCGCGCTTCGATCGACGTGCGTTCGGCCCTGGTCGAATCGATCTCGTCGAAGCGATGAAGCGTTCTGCTCCAAAGATGTTCGGGCGCATGAACGTCGCTCATCGCCTCACGTGCCTGCTCCCGAAACGAGCGCTCGAAGGCGAGATGCTCCTGACAAACCGGACATGCTTCCAAGTGGCGCTCAAATTCGATCTGCGATGCAGGGTCGAGCTCTCCGTCTACGAATGCGCCAAGATGACGTCGCACGAGCTTGCAAGTCATGACTTCGCCGCCTTTCTTGCACGAAACGCTTCGAGTAGAATCGGTTCTTCCAAACCGACGTCGTCTTCTTCGATGATGCCGAGTTGCACGGCGTGTGCCTGAAGAGAGCCTTGAAGTTGCTTACGAGCGCGATGCAACCGCGACATGACAGTGCCGATCGGGCAGCCGACGACCTCGGCAATTTCTTTGTACGAAAGCTCTTCGACGTCGGCGAGCATGACCATGGCGCGAGCCTCATCGGAAAGCTCTTCGAACGCTCGCCGGATCTCTTGCGCGATCAATCGACGCTCCGCGTCGCCCACTGGGTCGGTCAGGCCACGCATACTCGCGCGGCTCATCACGCCCTCCCCGACCGGCCTCGCCATCGGGCCATCGAAGACCTGTCTCTCGCGGCTGGCGCGCCGGTAGCGATTGACGAAGCTGTTCATCTGGATTCTCAGAAGCCAGGCCTTGAAGTTCGTGCCTGCCTCGAAGCGATCGTAGAAGCGATAGGCCCGCACCAAGGTGTCCTGCACCAGGTCTTCGGCGTCGACCGGAGAGCGAGTCAGCCGCAGCGCCATCGAGTAGAGCGCGTCGAGCTGGGGACGCGCCTCCGCCTCGAAAAGCCGCCGCTGAGCTTCTACTTTCTTCGATTTCCCTGGCATGCCTGCTCGTAGAACCCCCGAAATCAGGAATTATTCCACGTTATCAGGCGGCTCGTCTTTTGGGGAGCCCTGGCGGAGCTTCGCCTCGAGCTCCTCGATGCGAGTCTGGAGCCGGAGCACCTCGCCCTGCAGCTGCTTCACGTGGCTCGCCGCGCTCTCGAGGACGCCGCGAACGCGATCGTCGGCAGCGTTGTAGACCTCCGTTCCGAGCTCCTCGGCACGACCGACCAGCTTGCCAACCGGGCTTTCTTTGAGCGAAGTCAGAAACTTCTCGCGCCCTTGTTGGATGAAACCCCGAAGGCTTTGGACCGACCAGGTCGTAGCATTTCCGCTCTTTTGCTCTTCGTAGATGATTTGGGCGAGCGTGACTTTGGTCAGGTCGTTCTTCGACCGGTTGTCGAGGACTTTGACCTCTTCGCCGTTTCGGACGAACTCGGCGATGCGGTCGAGCGTGACGTATTTGCTGTCGCGGGTGTCGTAGAGCTTGCGGTTCGCATAGCGCTTGATGACCCGAATCTGTTCCGTCTCTGCCATCTCTACATTCCAGGCTAGCCCGGCGACGCACTGCGTCAAGCTGGCGCTTTCCGATGCCCTCATTAGGCTGGTCAGAGGGGTACGGAGGCCGTGGAGCAGGCAACATCGTTCGGTGACCTCTTTCGAAGGCTAGCCCGGCTGGAAGAAATCGAGATGCGGGTCGCCCTCATCTGCGAACGGCTCGAGTCCCTATCCACCGGAGAGGGCGTGCAGCTTCTCCATGATGCGCACCGGGGAGCGGCCCTAGGGGAGGCCGACGCGCAACTCGTGTTTCTTGCACTGGGCTGGGCGCTCTTCGAGCCGCGAGTCGAAGCGCGCAGGTTCGAGCTGGGCATGGCGGCGCGACGCGCGGAGCTTCATCAGGTTGCCGACTTCGTCCTGCCGCCCGTCGAGGAAGACGCCCCGGTCGAGGACGAGCGACGTATTCCGGACTTGGGTCGCAGTCGGCCGCTCACCCTCGGCGAACGCAAATCGCTCGCACGCACGCACGACCGTGCTCTGATTCAACGCGTCGTGCGGGACCCGCATCCAGATGTCGTTCGCATTCTGCTCGACAACCCTTCGTTGACCGAAGACGACGTCATCCGAATTTGTGCGGCGCGTCCCAATGATCCAAACGTCTTGCACACGGTGTACCGTAATCGTCGCTGGGTCGTTCGCTACCGTCCGCGAAATGCACTCGTCCGCAACCCCGACACGCCGCTCGACATCGCGCTTCTGCTCTGCCCCCTTCTGCGCAGGCCGGAGCTCCGAGAGGCGGCGACATCCTCAGAGCTCGCCCCAGCGGTCCGCTTGAGCTGCAAGACCATTCTGGACATGCGGATCAGCCCATCGCTGCCGCCGCGCGAGTGACAGCTACTTGGACTCGACCTTGTCGACGACTTCAGCGTCCTCGACACGGGAGGCTGACTGCTTCGGGACCTGCTTGTCCGCCGGGGTGACCTCTGGCGTCACATCGATGTCGTCATCGGTGTTGAGGCCCCGCTTGAGGTTTCGGATGGCTTTTCCGAGCCCTTCGCCAATTTGAGGCAACCGGCCGGCGCCAAAAATCAGCATCACGATCAAGAAAACGATGACTAGCTCGCCAAATCCAAGATTGGGCACGGTATCCCCTTCGTTATCGGTCACGGTACGCTGCCCGGAAGCGGTCCGCAAGCCCAGGGGTATGGTATGGGGAGCCCAGATGGAGAGCTATCGACAGCTGGATCCGGCTGGTATTCGTGGCCTTGTCTTCGATATCGACGATACGGTCACCCGGAATGGCGTGTTGGAGCCGGTTGCCTACAGCGCGATGCACCGGTTGGCAGGCGCTGGTTTCGAGCTCGTTGCGGTTACCGGCCGGCCGCTGGGATGGACCGACGTCATCGCCAGGATTTGGCCGGTCCGGATCGCTGTTGGCGAGAACGGCGCGGGCTGGGCCTGGATCGACGCGACCGGGGCGCACGAGGGGTATTTCTGTGCCCAGGCCGAACGCGAGGCCCAGGCGAGTCTCCTAGAGACGGTTCGTCAAAAGGTGGCCGCGGAGATGCCGCAAATCACGACGACGAACGACCATCGCCATCGCCGCTGCGACCTCGCCTTCGACGTGGGGGAGTCACGGTCCCTGCCTCGGGCCGAGATCGACGCGCTGATTGCACTGATCGAGAAGCTCGGCGCGCGCACCTCCGTTTCGACGGTGCATGCGCACGCCATCCCGGGACCCTGGGACAAGGCCGAAGGCGTGACGCGCGCCCTGCACGAGGTCCTCCGCGTCGATCTCGACGCGGAGCTCGATCGATGGGTCTTTGTCGGGGACAGTGGCAACGACGCCGCGGCGTTCGCCCGTTTCCCAAAAAGCGTCGGCGTGGCCAATGTCCGGGAGCACCTGGATCACCTCCCGGTCCCACCTCGCTATATTACGGACGGCGACCGCGGCGATGGTTTTGCCGAGCTTGCTGCACACTTGGCGGACCAAGGTGCCTAGACGAAAAGCCACTCACAGCGCGACCGGATCGGAAGCGCACTACGAAGACGGACGGTACTACGATCAGGCCTATCGGCGCCGCCGGCACGACGTTCGCTTCTACACGAATTTGGCCCTAGAGTCGGGCGGCCCGGTGCTCGAGCTCGGCGTCGGAACCGGCCGCGTGGCGCTCGCCATCGGTAAGGCCGGCATCGACGTCGTAGGCGTCGAACCAATGGCGCCGATGTTGGCTCGGGCCCGCGAGCGACTCGACAAGTTGCCCGGTGCGGCCAGCAACCGGATAGAGCTTCGCAAAGGGTCACTCGAACGTCTTCGCCTGCGCCGAAAGTTTCCCCTGGTCATCGCGCCATTCAACGTGTGGATGCACCTCTACACACGCGAGGAGGTCGAGCGAGGCTTCGCTACCGTCCGCCATCACCTCGAAAAGAGGGGGCGCTTCGCCTTCGACGTCTTGCTTCCAGACCCGGTCAGTCTCGCCCGAGAGCCTACCAAGCGCTACCGGGGCGGCGAGGTGCCCCATCCGCGCGACGGATCTCGATACCGATACAGCGAGTACTTCAGCTACGACCCCTCTGCGCAGATCGAAACGGTCATGATGGACTTCGAGCACCCGGACGATGAAAGTCGCTCGTTCTGCACGCCGCTCACCCAGAGGCAGTTCTTCCCGGCCGAGCTCGAAGCGCTGCTGCACTACAACGGCTTCAAAGTCGAATCTCATACGGGCGATTTCAAAGGAGCGGCGATTCGCACGGCGACCGAGTCTCAGGTCGTCATCGCGACGCTGCGTTAGTCCCGAAGCAGGACGTCGCAGTAGTACTTGACGCGTTTGACGAGCTTGCCGTGGGGTCGGCTGTGGATGTCCTTTTTGAGCGCAAGCATGACGCGTCGCTGGAAGGTGTAGCTGTTGCGCGCGGGTTTGGGCGCGGGGGCGCCGCCTGCCATTTCGATCGGAGCCCAGAGCGCTTCGGCCGGCCATTGCCAGGCTTCGAGGTCGGCCGGATCAATCCGTGCGATCATCTGCTCGGCTAGGTCACGCTTGTCTGCATCGTGTGCGAGCTCCGCTGCCCACTTGTCGATCTTGTCGGCCACGGGCCGCTCCTCGCGGTTGACGGTGATCGGGTCTCCCAACCCCCTCTTGGTTGGCGCAACCTTTCCGTATTCGACCGCATCAGGGTCGTTCTCCAGGCCGAGGAAAGCAAAAATACGCTCGAGCTGCGCCGCAGGCTCCGTCACGAGATCTTCGTACGCCACGTGCAAAAGGGGAACCGGGCGCTCTCGCAAGCACGCTGCCATCGCCGGCACGTAGCGTTCGAGAATCGGGTTGAACGCATGTGCGCCGCGCCAGTCGCCGTCGAAAAAGCTGTTCGCGTAAGAGCTGAAGACGGCTAGTGGATGTCGAGTCAGTACGACGTACTTCGCGTCCGGGTAGAGCCGGAGGAGAAACGGCAGCACGAGCGCGTTGGCGGGCGTTTTGTCGAGGAAGTAGCTGCTTTCGCTCGTCGACAACATTCGATCGTAGAGCGTGTCGGTGTACGCACGCAGCGCATCGAGATAGTCGCGCTCCCCACCCGGCAATCCCTGAATGAAGGCCTTTGTGGCCTCCGCCGCGTTGATGTGGTCGTAGGGCGCCTTGTCGACGTTGTCGTAGACGCCGAGGTGTGCGATTGGCGTGATCAGATGAGGCTCCGGATGCGTGAAGATCTCGGCATGAGCGCCCATCATTCGCTGGAGCAGCGTCGAACCCGCACGGGGCGGCGAGATTACGAAGACAAGTGACATGACGCCTGAGGCAAGTCCTACCCTCGCGCAGCAAGCTGTCGCAAGACGTACTGCAAGATGCCTCCGTTGAGGAAGTACTCGACCTCCTGGGGGGTATCAATCCGTGCCTTTACGCTGAACGACTTGCCGTCGTCCGTACGAACCGAAAGCGACTTGCCGGGAACCAAACCGTCGGAAATCCCGGAGATCGTGAAGGTCTCTTCGCCGTTGAGCCCGAGGGCAGCGCGGCCCTCACCTGGTTCGAACTCGAGCGGAAGGACCCCCATCCCGATGAGGTTCGACCGATGGATGCGCTCGTAGCTTTCGGCGATGACCGCGCGAACGCCGAGAAGCAGCGTGCCCTTGGCCGCCCAGTCGCGCGACGAGCCCGTGCCATATTCCGTGCCGGCGATGACGATGAGTGGGGTGCCAGCTTCCTGGTACTTCATCGAGGCGTCGTAGATGCTCGTCTGCTCGTTCGTCGGCAGATAGCGCGTGATTCCGCCCTCGGTTCCGGGAGCCAGCAGGTTGCGAAGACGGATGTTGGCAAACGTTCCGCGCATCATGACTTCGTGGTTGCCGCGGCGGCTGCCGTAGCTGTTGAAGTCCCGCGGCGCTACGCCGTGGTCTCGCAAATACTTCGCGGCGGGGCTGTCGAGCGCGATCGACCCGGCCGGAGAAATGTGATCCGTCGTGACCGAGTCGCCCAGCAAGCAGAGCACGCGGGCCGCTTCGATGTCGCTGGGAGGTGCGGGCTGACCGACCTCGACCCCATCGAAGAACGGAGGAAGGCGAACGTAGGTCGACTCCGGGTCCCAGCGATAGCGATCCGCTTCCTCGAAGCGCACGTCGCGCCACTGCGGAGGCCCCTCGAGCACGACCGCGTACCGCTCGACGAACTGCTCCTTTTTGACCGAAGAGCGAAGCATCGCGGTGACTTCCCGATGGCTGGCCCAGATATCGCGAAGGAAGACGTCCTTGCCCTCGCGGTCCTGACCGATCGGGTCGCTTTCGAAATCGATGTTCATCGTGCCGGCAAGGGCGTACGCGACGACCAGCGGCGGCGATGCGAGGTAATTGGCTCGAGTCAGCGGGTTGACGCGCCCCTCGAAGTTTCGATTCCCACTCAGTGCCGAGGTGACGACCAAGTCATGCGCATTGACCGCCTCGGCGATTTCCGGATCGAGTGGACCGGAGTTGCCAATACAGGTCGTGCAGCCATAGCCCACCAGATTGAAGCGCAGGGTGTTGAGGTCCTCCATGAGACCCGATTCCTTGAGGTACTCGGTGACGACCTGCGACCCAGGGGCAAGGCTCGTCTTGACCCAGGGCTTGGTCCGAAGCCCCTTCTCTACGGCTTTCTTCGCCACGAGCCCCGCAGCCAACATGACCGACGGGTTCGAGGTGTTCGTGCAGCTCGTGATCGCCGCGATGACCACCGCGCCGTTTTTGACGGTGAAGGTTTCGTCCCCCCGCGTGACCTCCACGCCCTTGTCGGCTGGCGCCTCGAAGCCTTGCAGCACGTTCTGAAAAGAGCGCTTTGCCTCTCGGAGGGCGATGCGGTCCTGCGGGCGCTTGGGCCCGGCGATCGAGGGCACCACGTCTCCGAGATCGAGAACCACCGTGTCGGTGAACCGAGGCTCGGGCGCGCTCGCCGTGTGGAATAGGCCCTGCTCTTTGAGAACCCGCTCCACGATGTCGACATGGGGTGCGTCGCGTCCGCTGAAGCGTAGGTATGCGAGCGTCTCGTTGTCGACCGGGAAAAATCCCATGGTCGCACCGTACTCGGGCGCCATGTTGGCGATGGTGGCGCGGTCGGGAAGCGCGAGGTTTTCCATTCCCTCGCCGTAGAACTCCACAAACTTTCCGACGACACCCTTTTCGCGAAGCATCTGAGTCACGGTGAGAACCGCGTCGGTCGCCGTGGCACCTTCGGGGAGCTTGCCGGTGAGCTTGAAGCCGACCACCTGCGGGAGAAGCATGCTGATCGGCTGACCGAGCATCGCCGCTTCAGCCTCGATGCCGCCTACGCCCCAGCCGAGCACGCCGAGTCCGTTGATCATCGTCGTATGCGAATCGGTACCGACCAGACTGTCCGGATAGGCGATGCACTGGCCGTTGACTTCCCGCGTAAAGACCACGCTGGCCAGGTACTCGAGGTTGACCTGGTGGACGATGCCGGTGCCGGGGGGCACGACGCGCATGTTCTCGAAGGCGCTCTGCCCCCACTTCAGGAACTGGTAACGCTCCTCGTTGCGTTCGAATTCGCGCTTCACGTTGTCTTCGAACGATCGCAGCAAGCCGTATGAATCGACTTGCACGGAGTGATCGATGACCAGGTCTGCCGGTTGCAGGGGGTTGATGCGGCTGGGGTCGCCGCCCATCTTCGCGAACTGATCGCGCATCGCAGCGAGGTCGACCACAGCAGGCACGCCGGTGAAGTCCTGGAGCAGCACACGGGACGGGCGGAACGCGATCTCGGTGCTGGGCGCGGCGGCCGGGTCCCAGTTGGCGACCGCTTCGATGTCTTCGCGGGTGACCGTCTTGCCGTCCTCGAAGCGAAGGAGGTTCTCTAGTAGAACGCGGATCGAGTAAGGGAGCGTATCGATGCCCTTGAAGCCCGCTCGGGTCAGCGCGTCGAGGCGGTGAATGCCGACCTGATGGCCTCCCGCGTGCGTCGTAACCCGGCTCTTAAAAGAGTCCTTTGCTGTCATGAAGGACTGCCTACCACGACGGGTCTGGCGCGCCACCCCGGTCGTTGGCTAAGGTGAAAACGCTGCGTGACAAGCGCCGACAGAAGCGCTAGACAGTGCAGCCGCGGCGCCGTAGCCAAGTGGTAAGGCAGAGGTTTGCAAAATCTCCATTCGTCAGTTCGAATCTGACCGGCGCCTCCAAGACCCGAAGCGCGAGATGCATGGGCGCAGCCCGGCTTGCCTGGCCTACTTCGGCAAATCCGGCTGGTCGAGCGTCGCGCCACAGTCGAGCGCCCCGAGGAACGCAGCCAGCGAGCCGAGCTCCTCCGCGCTCAGCCCTCGGTCGGCTAGTAATGGCGTCTTGTTCTTGTTGGCAATGCCCCCGGTCGCCATGATCTTCACGGCCTCGGACAAGGTCTCGACCGAGCCATCGTGGAAGTACGGCGCGCTCTTGGAGACGTTGCGAAGCGACGGCACCTTGAACGCCGCCCAATCGGCATCTTGTTGGCTGACAGCGTACCGGCCTACGTCGATTTGATCGTCGGCTTTCCCGGCAGTGCCGATCCCCACGTTGTAGTAGAGGCCGCCGGGAACCCCCATTGCGCTCGAGAAGAGTGGCGGAGCGTGACAGACCGCGCACTGCCCCTTCCCCATGAACAGCGCCCAGCCTTCCTTCTGTTCGGCCGTGAGCGCGTTCCCGTCGCCCTTGGCGTATCGGTCGTACGCGGTGTCGTTGCAAACCAGGGTGCGCTCGTACGCCGAAATCGCCTTCGCGATGGTGTCCGGTGTCATTCCCTCAGCCGGGAATACCTTCTTGAACCGCTCCTTGTAGCCTTGGATCTTCGCAAGCTCGGCTGCCTTCGCGGCGAGGTTGTCTGCACCAACCCCCATGTTGCCCCCGCCCCAGGCGCCCTTGGCTTGCGCTTCGAGGCTCCCGGCTCGGCCGTCCCAGTAGAAGGCCTCGAAGTGCGCAGTGTTCCAGATCACGGGGCTATGCCGCGTGAGCTGCTTCTCGTTTGCGCCAACGGCAAGCGGTGTCTCCCCGCCATTGCCGTGTTCGTTCTGGTGGCAGGAGTAGCAGGAACGCGTCCCATCGACGCTCAAACGCGCATCGAAAAAGAGCTGGTGACCCAGCGCGATCTTTTCGGGCGACTGAGGATTGTCCTCGGGGATTTTGAGCTCAGGAAAGGCAGCGGGCGCCGGTGGCATCTCCACCTTTTCGGCGGGCGCCTCAGCCGGCGGCACGACCTTCTCCTCGGAGGGCTTGCTCTTGCAAGCCGCGAAGGCAAAAACGATGAAAAGGCTGGCGGCAAGCGCGCCTGCGGTGTTGCATATGCTCGGCATGCGGCGATTATCGGGACAGCCACCGATGCTGGCAAGGCGAGAACGTCGACTCCGCGGAACTCAGGTTTTCGCTGGCCCGATGCGCTCGGCGAGCGCCCGGGCCTCCACGATGTTGTCTTCGATCGAGCAATAGGTCCAGGCACCGTAGCGGCCGATCGAATGAACATCCTGCGCGGCAAGCAGCTCTCGCTTGTTCGCGGCGGTTGCAATGGAGCTCGTCGTGATGTGGACGTACGCCGGATCGAGCAGGACGTCGTGGGAGGCGAGGAGTGTTTGATTCTCGAGCACCCCGCAAGTTTGGAGGTCGGTGATCACCCTTGCTTTCAAGGCACCACGGTCGTCCGCTGAGAGCTCGACGTCCCAGGGCACCCCAACCTCGACATACAAGCTCATGCGGTCGGAATCGAAAATGTTGTCGTAGAAGCCCACGCGATAGAATGAAATGTCTCGCTGAGGATAGTAGATCCAATGGACGCCGGGCGGGCCCTTGCTATCGAACCCGAGGTTGAAGACCTGAACCCTGTTGTGGCTGAAGACGGCCGAGTCGTACTGAATCCCACACATGTCGAGCAGCGATATCAACGGGGCACTATTGACCAGAACGTCGTAGCTGATTTGCCGTTTGCTCGTCGTCGCGGTTTTGGCGTTGAGGTCGATGCTCAGGACCCTCTCGCCGAGGGCGATCCGGTCGCTCCGTACCCCCTGGGCGATTGCCTCGACGTATTGGACCGCGCCTCCCTTCGGATAGGTGAAGGTCGCATTGTAGCCATCGACGCTCGGGGCGTCGGCGTTCCTCAGAATTTCTTCCAAACTGGCATGCGGAAAGAAACGGCCCATCGAGTCGGGATCGAGCGCCGCCAGATTCATGGCGTAAAGCTTTTCGTTGTACGGGATCAGAAACTTCTCGGCGATGCCGCGACCGTAGCGGGCATACAGCATGTCCTTGAAGTTGCCGCCCTTCTCTGCAGGCCTGTCGTGCAAGTCCTTTAGGCACTGCGCGTATTCCGCCTCGGGAAGCTGATGGATGTTCTTCTGGAATGGGAAATCGATGTAGCGGTCGGCGTACCAAATCCGGCTGTCACGCATCACGCGCAGAATCTCTTGCTCGCCCATCCGATCGACGAGGTACGCCTCGATCTCCGGGTAGCGGAAGTGGAAGAAGTGTCCGGAGTAGTCCCAAATGAAGCCGTCGCGCTCGACGGTCCGGCAGTAGCCCCCCATTTCATCCTCGGCTTCGACGACCCAGTAGTCTTCGTCTCGTAGCCAATCGGCAAACGCTAGGCCCGTGACGCCCGCTCCAATGATGAGGTAGCGCGTGCGCTCCACGTTAGCGACTTACCACATCGGGGGCACCGGCGGCGAACCCTCGGACGACACGAACGCCCTGATCGACTCGACGGCCGAGGGCGACGGGCTCGCCGTCCGGCGCAAAGAGTGCGAGCGACTCCTCGGGCAAAGCCTCTTGCCAGCCCTCATTGACGATGACCTCCGGACCTATCGGCCGGCCGTGACGGGCATGGGCGACACCGTCGTCGCTGAGCTCGACCCGCCGCAAGGTGCTGCAAGCCTCCCTCAACGGAATCAATCGTCCTTCGATCTCCTCGGCGGTCATCTGGTCGCCGTAGAGCGCGGAGTCGATTGAAAACGGACCGCTCGCGGTTCTGCGGAGGTCCTTCACGTACCCGAGTGTCCCGAGGGCCCTGGCGAGATCGCGCGCGAGCGAGCGCACGTAGAAGCCCTTGCCGCAATGAAGCCTCAGGCCGATCGTCTCCTGACCGACCTCGACGACGTTTGCCTCGTAGAGCTCGACCTCGCGTACGGGGGCCTCGACCTCCTCGCCACGACGCATTCGGCGGTGAAGCGGCGTACCGGCAATCTTGATTGCGCTCAGCTTCGGCGCCGTTTGAGGCTGGCGTCCAATGAACGGCTGCAGCGCCCGCTCTACCGCGGTGCGATCGAGCTTTGGCACGTCGGCCGTGTCGATGACCTCGCCGTCCGCATCGAGCGAATCGGTCTCCGCCCCGAGGGCGATACTCACCTCGTAACGCTTGTCATCGGATTGCAGATGCGAAACCAGCTTCGTGCCCTCCCCGATCGCAACGACCAAGACGCCGGTCGCAAGCGGGTCGAGCGTGCCAGCGTGACCCACAGAGCGCTGCCGAATCGCCTTCCGAACCCGCTGCACGACGTCATGCGAAGTGCAGCCAGCAGGCTTGTCGACAATCAAAACACCGTTCATCCGAAGTGCTTGGTGAGCTCGGCTCGCAACCGCATGTCGGCCTCGTCGATCGAAATGTCGAGCTGCGTGGCCGCAGCGGCACGATGCCCCCCACCGTTGAGGGCAGCCGCAATCACCGAAACATCGGTATTGCCGCTGGAGCGAAGGCTGATCTTGGTCTCCAGCCGTTCGCCTTTTGCATCGTGAACCGCCCACTCCCAGAGCAACGCTCCAATCTCGGCGCCTTCGACGCGGCGGGCGTAGTTCACCATGCCTTCCACCATGTCGTCGTCAGCGCCACAGATCTGAAGCATCTCCCTGGTTACGCGCATGATTGCGACCCGGCCGTCAAATGCGAATTCGAGCGTCGCGATGATCGCTGAGAGCAGTCGAAGCCGGGCCGGCTTCCAACGCTCGAACAACTGATAGGCAACCTGCCAAGGGTCCGCCCCTGCTTCGATCAGCCGCGCCCCGAGGCGCAAGGTCGCAGGCTTCGTGGTCGCGTATCGAAACCCACCGGTGTCGGACACGATGGCGGCATAGATCGGCGTTGCGGACCCTTCGGGAATCGACTCGAGTCCGAGCCCCTCGATGAGCTGAACGACGACCTCGCCCGTTGCGGCGGCACTGGTATCCCGATAGACGATGTCGCCGACGTCGTCATGGGCATGGTGATGGTCGATGATGATGACCGGACCCGTGACCTCGGCGCTCGGGAGTCCGGGCGGCAGGAGGGCCCTGGCAGCGATGTCCATCACCCAAGTCGCGTCGAAGCGCATGCTCGGCGGGACCTCTGCAAGGCCCTGCTCGCCGTCCAGCAAAAAGAGCAGCGAGTCGGGAATCGCTTCCGGCATGAAGAGCGTCGCGTCTTTGCCGATCGCACGAAGGGTCTTGATCAGCCCGAGGGCCGAGCCGAGCGAGTCGGCATCCGGGCGGCGATGGCAGGCCACCAAGAAACGCTCTCCCTTGCGGGCTACTTCGAGCACCTTTTTGATCACTTGGAACCCTCCGACCCTGCGTCCGAATCTTCGCGGATCTCTTCTAGAATGGATTCGATGCGAAGCGCCGAGTCCACCACCTCGTCCCAGTAGAACTCCAGCGAAGGAACGTGTCGCAGCTGGAGCCGCTGCCCAATCTCGTGGCGAAGAAAACCGCTCGCTCGCCGAAGCGCCTCGACCACGAGGTCTTGGCGATCGGAGTCGATCTCCTCGAGCACTCGCACGTAGACTCTGGCGATGCTCAAGTCATCGGTCATGCGCACGGCGGACACCACAACGTCCTTGGCGGCCGGGTCGCGCACGCTTCCGCGAAGCATGAGCTCCATCAGCTCACTCCGAATGCGCTCCGAAACCCGGTCTGCTCTCCGAAAACCTTTTTGCGCCATCGTTTAGCCCGTCCAGTCCCCGAGCTCACCCAGAGACACCAGCTCCATCGAGCGATTCAAGACCACGGTATCCGCCGACCCTTCCACGAACTCCGCAATCGCATCGAGCATCGAATTCGCGTGACGTCGGTCACCCGAAACCACGGCGAAGCCCAGCGTGGATTGCCGATGTACATCCTGCTGCCCGACCTCGGCGACCGCAACATTGAAGCGGTTCGCGGTACGGTCGAGCACCTTGCGCACGATCGACCTCTTGGCCTTGAGCGAGGTCACTCCCGGCAAGGAAAGCGAAATCTGGCAAACGCCGACGACCATGATCAGACCTTTCGGCGCTCAGCTCACTCGAGGGTCGCCTCGACCTGCTTCTCTTCGTAGCACTCGATGATGTCTTGCTCTTTGATGTCGTTGAAGCCTTGAAGGCCAATGCCGCATTCCATCCCGGACTGGACTTCCTTGGTGTCTTCTTTGAAGCGTCGAAGCGAGCCCATCGGACCCTCCCAGACGACAACGCCGTCGCGCACCAGACGCGCCTTGGCTCCGCGATTGATCTTACCTTCGAGAACCATGCAACCGGCGATGGTGCCGATCTTCGGAATGCCAAACGTTTGGCGAACTTCGGCTTTGCCGAGCTCCTCTTGCACGATTTTCGGCGCCAGGAGACCCTTCATGGCTGCCTTCACTTCATCGATGGCCTCATAGATGACGCTGTATGTTCGAATTTCGACCGCTTCCTTCTTGGCGGTCGATGACGCCTTGCCCTGGGGCCTCACGTTGAAGCCGAGGACGATGGCCTGCGATGCGCTCGCGAGCATCACATCGTTCTCGGTGATGCCGCCCACGCCGGTATGAATGACGTTGACCTTGACCTTATCCGTCGCCAGGTCGGTGAGCGCGCCCTGGAGCGCCTCCACCGAACCCTGCACGTCGGCCTTGACCACGAGCCGGAGCTCCTGGACATCCCCGCTCTGCATCATGGCCTGGAACTGATCGAGGCCCCGAAGCCCGCCGCTAGGCGACGCGCTCGCAGCTCCGGGCTTTTTGCGCGCCCCGGCCACCTGTTGGGCCTTGCGCTGGTCGGTCACCTCATAGAAGACGTCGCCTGCCGCTGGAAGCTCCGCCAAACCAAGAACCTCGACCGGTGTGGCCGGGCCCGCGCTCGGAATCTGGTTGCCGCGGTCGTCGGTCATTGCGCGAACGCGACCCCAAGAACCACCGGCAACGACGTAGTCTCCGGCATCCAAAGAACCGTCTCGAATCAGGACGTTAGCCACCGGACCTCGGCCACGGTCGAGATATGCTTCTAGGACGACACCCTCGGCTGGGATACTCGGGTTCGCAGTGAGCTCGAGGAGCTCGGCCTGCAGTAGAACGTTCTCGAGGAGGCCATCGATGCCTTCCCCCGTGATCGCCGAGCACGGAACGAAAACGGTGTCTCCGCCCCAGTCCTCTGGCTGCAGACCCAGGGCAGCGAGCTCGTTCTTGACCGTGTCCGGATTCGCTTCCGGCTTGTCGATCTTGTTGACCGCCACGACGATGGGGACCTTGGC
>JAOTXX010000011.1 GCA_029862185.1 Myxococcales bacterium | reverse complement strand
TCGTCCTGGCGACACCGTTACGCGCATCAATGGCAAGCCCATCGAGCGGCCCGAGCAGGCTATTGCGGTCTGGGAAGAGCTGCGAACCGCTTCGGATCTCATCGTCGACTATCGGCGAGACGGCGTGGCCCACGCGCTGCGCTTTGCCATCGTTGACGAGAGCTGAGTTCGACTCCATCGTTCGGCGGTGCGTGCCGCCAATCGTTTTGCCGTCGATCGTCGTTTCGCCATCGCGGCCTCCGCGCTGCTGGTGTACACCGTCGCGGTCGTGCTCTGGGGCGCCTACGTCCGTGCGACGCTATCCGGTGACGGCTGTGGCGACCATTGGCCCTTGTGCAATGGGGTGGCCATCCCGGTCGACCCTTCACTCAAGACGATCATAGAGCTCACCCATAGAGTGACGTCCGGTCTATGCTGGATTTGGACTTTCGTGATGTGGGTCATCGCGCTGCGCGTATTCGAGCGCGGTCAGGCGACTCGTTCCGCCGCGGGTTGGAGCCTGTTCTTCATGACGACCGAAGCTCTGGTTGGCGCGGGCCTCGTATTGTTTCGCATGGTGGCCGACAATCCGTCGACGGCGCGGGGGGCCTGGATGGCGGCCCACCTGATCAATACCTTCTTGCTGCTCTCGGCCCTCACCTGGATGGCCTACAGCGCCTGGCGCGAAGGAGGGGCGCGTTTCCCGAGCGACACGAGGTCCCGCTGGGTGCTTGGCGGGGCGGCGGCAGTCGTCTTGTTCGTGGGCGTCAGTGGCGCGATTGCAGCGCTGGGCGACACGCTCTTTCCGGCGTCGAGCCTGACCGTTGGGTTACGTGAGGATTTCTCGCCGACCGCGCACATCTTCTTGCGCCTTCGCCTCTTGCATCCGGTAATTGCAGTATTCGGCTCGGGCTATTTGATTTGGCTAGCCGCCGACTTGTTTCGACGCAGGCCTCATCCGCCGGTCCGGAAGTTGGCAATCATCCTCGGTGGCCTGGTGCTGATCCAAATAGCAGTAGGGCTGCTCAACGTCGCACTTCTCGCGCCAGTGCCAATGCAACTCGCGCATCTCCTCATCGCCGACGCCACATGGATTACCTTAACCCTCCTTGCACTTTCCTCACTGCCCCCCATCTCCGGTGCTAACCTGGTGCCGTGAGCGATCCATATCTCGGCAAAGAGGTGGCAGGGCAGTTCCGCATCGTCGAGAAGATCGGCAAGGGCGGCATGGGCGCGGTCTACCGGGCCGAGCAGCCCGACATGAATCGCTACGTGGCGATTAAGATTCTGCACTCACGGTATCTCACACGAAGCGATTTGGTTTCTCGATTTCGTCGTGAAGCACGGGCGATGAGCCAGCTCTCGCATCCGAACACCGCGCGTGTGTTTCTCTACGGTCAGCTCGACGACGGTGCTTGCTACTTCGTAATGGAGCACCTCGTTGGCCAAAACCTCGCTCAGTTGGTCCGTGCGGAAGGCGCGATGAAGCCCAAGCGCGCGGTTCGCATCATGTCCCAGGTCTGCGGCGCCCTCGAAGAAGCGCACCAGGCGGGGATCATCCATCGCGATCTCAAGCCGGAGAACGTCTTCGTGACGAGTCAGGGGGGCATACGTGACTTCCCAAAGGTGCTGGACTTTGGCCTTGCAAAGGTTACCGAGCGGCAGATGCGGCCTGGCTCGATGGTACTCACGCAGCAAGGCATGGTCTTCGGCACTCCAGAGTTCATGAGCCCGGAGCAGGCCCACGGAAAGACCCTCGATGCTCGCTCGGACATCTACTCGTTGGGGGTCATCCTTTACGAGCTGCTCACCGGAAAGCTGCCGTTCGATGCGAAGCAGCCAATCGAGTACATCCAGCTGCACGTCAATGCAACGCCCATTCCGTTCGCGCAACGCATTCCGGATGCGGTTTTTCCGCCGGGCCTCGAAGAGGTCGTCATGGCGGCCTTGGCCAAGAAGCCCGAGGAGCGATACGCGTCGGCAGCCGAGTTTGCCGCGGCGCTCGAGGGTGTCCTCCAGCTCGAGGCCGGGGAGCGTGGCTCGATCACCCTCCCGACCCCAGTTCCGGCGGCGCCGATCCCGGAGCCCGCACCGCCTATCGGAGGGGCTCGGAGCGGAGCAAAACGCACGCCGCTCTGGGTCGTGCTGAGCCTCGGCATCGCACTCGCCGTGGCCGGTGTCGTCGCGCTGCTCGCTGTCTTCGGCCCAGGTTCTTGAGCGGTTCTGAAGCCGTTCTTGACCCGTCAGCGCCCTGGCCCTAAGCCGCCTGCCTCTGGCAGTTTGACCGTTTCGGAGCGGAGGGTCAGAGTCCGCGCCCGCTTCCATCCAGGGACCACCATGACCGTAGCGATTCGACAAGCCACGATGATGCTGACCGTGCGCGACCTGATCGCGCTCACCAAGCCGAGAATCACGCTGATGGTTTTGGTGACGGCGGCCGGCGGGATGTGGCTTGCGCCCGGCTCGCTCGGCCTTGGCTCGATGACGGTGATGCTGCTCACGACCGGCATGGTCGTCGGCGCGGCCAACACGCTCAACTGCTACTTGGAGCGCGATACCGATCGCTTGATGACCCGTACCGCCAACCGCCCGCTGCCCGATCGCCGGCTCGAACCCTCCTGGGCGCTGATCCTCGGCGTTCTGATGGGCCTCTTCGCGGTGCCGACCCTCGCGCTCGCGGTCAACCCCATGACTGGCCTGCTCGGTTTCATCGCCCTGGCGAGCTACGTGGCCATTTACACGCCGATGAAGCAGTACACCCCGGCGGCGCTTTTCGTCGGAGCCGTTCCCGGTGCCCTACCACCGCTCATGGGCTGGACGGCGGTCACCGGCAGCATCGATCTGCCGGGACTGGTCTTGTTCGGCATCCTGTTTTTTTGGCAGATCCCGCACTTCATCGCGATCTCGATCTTCAGGCAAGAGGAGTATGAAAGCGCCGGCCTCAAGGTCTTGCCGTCGGTTCGCGGCATTCGCGCGGCCAAGGTGCAATCTGCGGTCAACGCAGGCGTGCTCTGGGCGGTCTCGCTCCTCCTCGTTCCCTACGGGCTTGCCGGCAGCTTGTACCTCACCGCTGCGATGATTCTTGGCGCCTACTTCTTTTGGATGGCACTGCTTGGCTTCAAGGCCGAGGATACGAACGCTTGGGCCAAGAAGTTCTTCTTCGCCTCCCTCATCTACCTCACCGGCCTCTTTGCGGCCCTGATTATCGATGCGCTCTAAGGCACTCGGCCTCGCTCTGCTCACGTTCGTTGCCGTCGTCGGTTGCTCGAAGCGAAGCGCAAAGGATGTCCCCGTTCTCGGTCAACTCCCGGAGTTCTCACTCGTCGATCAAAACGAGGAGGCCTTCGATCGCGACACGATGGAAGGTGAGTTGTGGGTGTCGGCCTTCGTCTTCACGCATTGCCGCTCGACTTGCCCGAGGATCACGGCCCACATGAAAGGGCTCCAGTCGCGGATTTCGGACGTTCCGAGTGCCCACTTCGTCTCGGTCAGCGTGGATCCCCGCAACGACACCCCCGAGGTCATCAAAGCCTACATGACGAAGAACGAGCTCGACGAAAGCAACTGGCGCTTCGTAACCGGCGGAGAAGAAGCAATTCGGCACGTCGTGGTCGACGGCTTCCGGGTCGGGCTCGGGGACGAAGACAGCAAGGCGGCGGGCGCCGAAGACATCATGCACTCGAACTCCTTCGTATTGGTCGACGACAAGGCTCAGGTCCGGGGCTATTACCGCGCCAACAACGATGGTATTAGCGACCTGGAGCGCGATCTGCGGGCTCTGGCCGCCGCCGTCCCATCCAACGAGCATTGATAGCGCCACGCTTCGGTGTTAAGCCCGCGGCATGAGTGAACCCATCCCCGTCGCGCAACGACTCAGTGTCGTCAAACCTTCTGCCACCGTCGCGGTTGCCCAGCGGGCGCGCGAGCTCAAGGCGCAGGGCATCGATGTGCTTTCCTTCAGCGTGGGTGAGCCCGACTTCGATACGCCCACGCACGTTCGCGAAGCCGCCAAGAAGGCGATCGACTCGGGAGCCACCCGCTACACGGCGGCGCGGGGAACCGTCGAGCTTCGCGAAGCGATCTGCAATGCCTCGGCAGTGCGCCGTGCAGGGGTGACCTACGAGCCTTCCGAAGTCGTCGTCTCGGTTGGCGCCAAGCACACGCTCTTCAACCTGGCGTTGGCGCTCTACGACGAAGGCGATGAGGTTCTGATCCCGGCGCCGTACTGGGTGAGTTATCCAGAGCAAGTCCGGCTTGCAGGCGCGGAGCCCGTGATCGTTCAGACGACCGAAGAACGAGGTTTCCGCATGACGCCCGAAGCGTTGCGCGCCGCGATTACGCCGAAGACAAAGGCACTCATCCTCTGCTCGCCTTCGAACCCCACCGGTGCGGCGTACTCTGGCGAGCAGCTCCGTGCGCTCGCCGATGTTGCAGCCGAGCACAATTTCTGGATCATCGTCGACGAGATCTACGGGCAGTTGGTGTACGGAGGCTTCGAGCAGAAATCGATCGCCGAGGTCGCACCCGAGCTCAAAGATCGCATCATCATCGTCGACGGCGTCAGCAAGACCTTTGCAATGACGGGCTGGCGCATAGGCTGGATGCTCTCCCCTGCGTACGTTGCGAAGGCATGCGAGAAGATCCAAAGCCAGTCGACCACGAACCCGAGCTCGATCGCCCAAAATGCGGCCATCGCTGCGCTCCGCGGCCCCTGGGAGCCTTTGGAAGAGATGCGCCAAGCCTTTGAGGCGCGCCGAAGCATTATCGTCAGTGGGCTCAACGCGATTGACGGGATTAGTTGCGGGATGCCCGAAGGCGCCTTCTACGCCTTTGCGAACGTACAGGGCCTCATCGGCAGGCAGGGCGGCGGCAAGCAGCTCGAAACCGACCTGGACGTGGCCGGCTATCTCCTAGAGGAAGCGCGTTGCGCCGTCGTCCCCGGGACTGCATTTGGCGCGCCTGGCTTCGTGCGCATTTCGTACGCGGCGTCGAACGACATGATTGCCGAGGGGCTGAAGCGGATTGGCGAGGCGGTTGGGAAGCTGAGCTGAGCTTCGCCAGCGTGAATTTTCAGCGGTGACGCTTCGCGAGCGCGATCCCCACACGGGCGAGTAGCGCGACACCGAGCACCGTCATCAGCAATGCGCTCGGCGTCCTCGGAGCGTAGCCGGCGCTGAGTAGCATCAAGAGCCCAGCGCCGAGCTGTCGGCGAGCCGCATCCTTGGACATGATCGCTGCGACGGTCACGGCCGCGCCCACGCCCAGCGGGATCGCGTAGAGGATGAAGTCTCGATCGGGTAAGAAGTCGAGTCGCAAAGCGCCATACAGCAGATCGGGCAGGTCTCGCCCGACCGCGTGCTTCCAGATGATCATCCCCGCTGCGACGACGCCTGCGGCCAGGGCGGACAAGACGATCGCCGTCTTGCCGCGCAGCTCCCGCCAGGGAATCGAGATCGCAAACCCAATTGCGATCGGTGCCGCCAGATAGGCCAACTCGCCAGACCAACGAAAGGCGTTGGAAAGGCGCTCGGTGTGCTCCCAGAACGTGCGTTCGCCAACCAGGTTCACGACCATCGACAGGACGCCGCTCAACGCCGCGACGAGCGTCAGCACCATCGCCACCGCGACCGGACGGGTGGAGCGCCAACGCATTCCCGCGAGAATGAAGAGTAGGATCGTCGCATGGGCTAGGCCCGCCACGATGATGACGAGCTCGGGTGTCGTCCATGCGCGCGGCAAGAACGTCATCAGCGTGACGATGGGAACCAGAAGCCAGCCGAAGCTGGCGATGCCCGCGCGCGGAGAAAATGGGAGCTCACTTCTGGTTGACGAAAGCGATGCGAGGCAGAATCCCAGAGCGACGAGGGCGCTCACCACACTGAGATTGCGAGCGAAGCCGCCCCAGGTGTCTAGGCGAAGCAGCGCATCAGGCGACCAAGCGTCGCTCCCCAAGCGAATCAGGACGCGATTGAGAATCATGTCGGCGAGGGCAGCGGCGCCTGCCATCCACGCGAGCGGAGGTGCGGCAGCGAAGTAGGGCGAACCTTCGTCTTCTGCGGGCGTGACTTCGGCCACGGCGGCTAGCGATGAGTCGATGCCCTCGGTCAAGATTCAGGGACCCTACGCGCGCAATCTAGCGTATTCAAGGCTCTCTGCTAGAACTTGGCAGATGACCAACGCCCGCAACGACTGGACAAGAGAAGAGGCCCGTGCGCTTCACGATCTGCCGCTGACCGACCTCCTGTTTCGGGCGCAGGAAGTCCATCGTGCAACGCAGCCACGCGACGCGGTGCAGCTCTGTTCGCTTTTGTCGATCAAGACCGGAGCTTGCCAAGAGGACTGCTCTTACTGCCCCCAAAGCTCGAAGTACGACACGGGCGTCGAAGCCGAGCGCCTGATGGATGTCGCCGACGTGCTCGGCAAGGCGCGCGAGGCCAAAGAGGCCGGTGCCAGCCGTTTTTGCATGGGTGCGGCGTGGCGGAGCCCAAAGAAAGGGAGCCGGCAGTTTCAGCAGGTCTTGGAAATGGTGCGTGGCGTGCGCGCGCTCGACATGGAAGCTTGCGTAACCCTCGGAATGCTCGACGATGAACAAACCCGAGAGCTCAGGGACGCCGGCCTCACCGCGTACAATCACAACCTCGACACGTCCGAGGAGTACTACGGCGAGATCATCACGACCCGGACTTACAAGGACCGCCTCGACACGATCGGGAGAGTAGCCGCGGCAGGGATTTCCGTCTGCGCCGGGGGGATCATCGGCATGGGCGAAAGCATCGACGACCGCGTCGGCATGCTCGTCACGCTCGCCAACCTTGCCCCGCAGCCCGAGAGCGTTCCGGTCAATGCGCTCGTAGCCGTCCCCGGCACGCCCCTGGGCGATCGGAAGCCAGTCGATCCACTCGAGCTCGTTCGTATCTGCGCCGCCGCGCGCATCATGATTCCCGGCGCGCGTGTGCGGCTCTCGGCCGGCCGGGCTTCCCTGAGCCGCGAGGCCCAGCTGCTCTGCTTCATGGCAGGCGCCAACAGCGTATTCTTTGGCGACAAGTTGCTGACGACCGGAAACCCAGACCACGACGCGGACCTGAGTTTGCTCCGTGATGCAGGGCTTTCCGCCCTGGTTCCGGCTTCCGACGCCGCCGAGTAAGGCTAGCGAGCTGAAATCATTGGTCTTTCAGGGCTTCAAGCTATTGAATTTGATTTGCAAAATCTATCGGTTATAAAGAAACCATGCTCGTGTGCCACTGCCACGCGGTCAACGACCGAACGATTCGCCAATGCGTCAACAACGGCGCGCGAAGCGAGCACGAGGTCCGTGAGGCATGCGGTGCCGGTTCCAGCTGTGGGAGCTGCAAGCCGGCGATCGATCGCCTGATCGAGCTTCACCACGACGCACAGAGCGGAATCAGCTCCAGCGGCGCGCAGGGCTGAGCTCGCGCTGATAACGCATTTCAAGTTCAGCTTTGACGCATTGCCACGGGCAATCGCCGTCTCTATGCTCGCCCGAAGGAAGATTCATGAAGGGCAACGACGAAGTCATCACCGTGCTCAACGAGGTGCTCACCTCGGAGCTTACGGCCATCAACCAGTATTTCATTCACTCCAAGATGTGTGAAGACTGGGGTTTCCAGAAGCTCGCAGCGAAGAAGCGCGAGGAGTCGGTCGAAGAGATGAAGCACGCCGACATCATCATCGCCCGAATTCTCTTCCTCGAAGGCGTTCCCAACATGCAGCGTTACTTCCCGGTCAAGGTTGGTGAGGATGCGATCGAGCAGCATCGGCTCGATCTCGGGGTCGAGTACGACGCGGTGAAGCGCCTGAATGCCGGGATCGCCACTTGCGTAGAAAAGGGCGACAACGGTACCCGCGAGCTCCTCGAAATGATTCTTCAGCAGGAAGAAGAGGGCATCGACTGGCTCGAAGCGCAGCTCCACCTCGTCGAAATGATCGGCAAGGAGCGATACCTCGCCGAGCAGATGGTCGCTGGCGCCTAGCCCCCGCTCCTCTGCCTGCTAAAAGCTTAGCGATGAACGCGCATCCGCTCGCTGGCCAGCCCGCGCCGTCCAACGTTCTCGTCGACGTCGCGAAGCTCATTGCTGCGTACTACGAGACCAGGCCCGACCCTGATGATCCGAGCCACCGAGTGAGCTTTGGCACCTCCGGGCACCGGGGTTCATCGTTTCGTCGCAGCTTTAACGAGGCTCACATCCTCGCCACGACGCAAGCGATCTGTGACTACCGCGCGGCCGAAGGGATTGACGGGCCGCTCTACATCGGCATCGACACACACGCACTATCGGCGCCCGCTGGCAGGACCGCGCTCGAGGTCCTCGCCGCCAACGGCATCGAGACCTGCATGGCGCCGGAAGGTCATTTCACCCCAACGCCGGCAATTTCATTTGCAATTCTCGAACACAACCGAAACAGCTCGAGCGATGGTGACGGGATTGTCGTCACGCCGTCCCACAATCCGCCCGAAGACGGTGGTTTCAAGTACAACCCACCGCACGGCGGGCCCGCGGACACCGAGGTCACCTCTTGGATCGAACGCCGGGCCAATCAGCTCTTGGCCGCGGGCCTAAAGGGCGTGCGCCGCGTCCCGTATGAAACAGCGCTTCGGGCGGAAACCACCCACCTTTACGATTTCATCACTCCCTACGTCGAAGGGCTCGAGACCGTCCTCGACATGCGTGCGATTTCAACGGCAGGCCTTCGTATCGGCGTCGATCCGATGGGCGGTGCCGGAATTGAGTACTGGCCTCGCATCGCCGAGCGCTACGATCTCCGGCTCGACATCGTGAACGATGTCATCGACCCGACCTTTTCGTTCATGACGCTCGATCGCGATGGGAAAATCCGCATGGATTGCTCTTCGCCCTATGCGATGGCGAGTCTAGTCGATCTCCGAAATCAGTACGACATCGCGTTTGGCAATGACACGGATTTCGACCGGCACGGCATCGTCACCAGCAGCTGGGGGCTGCTCAACCCGAATCACTACCTCAGCGTCGCGATCAGCTACCTGTTCACCGAGCGAGACTGGGACTCACGAGCGGCGATCGGAAAGACGCTCGTGAGCAGCGCGATGATCGACCGGGTCGCCAAGGATCTGCGCCGCCGGCTTGCGGAGGTGCCTGTCGGCTTCAAGTGGTTCGTGCAAGGCTTGCTCGACGGCTCGTTCGGCTTCGGCGGAGAGGAAAGCGCAGGCGCCTCGTTCCTGCGCAAAGACGGCAGCGTTTGGACGACCGACAAGGATGGCATTCTTTTGAACCTCCTCGCGGCGGAGATCACCGCCACGACAGGCCAAGACCCAGGCGAGTGTTACCAGAGCCTCACGAGGCAGTTTGGCGCACCCGTGTACGAACGCATCGACGCGCCTGCGACCCCGGAACAAAAGGCCGCCCTCAAGGGGATGAGCGAGTCGGATCTCGATGCCTCGGAGCTTGCCGGCGAACCCATCCAACAAGTGCTCACCAAGGCGCCGGACAACGATGCAGCAATTGGTGGGCTCAAGGTCACGACTGAGAATGGCTGGTTTGCCGCCCGGCCGTCCGGCACCGAAGACGTGTATAAGATCTATGCGGAAAGCTTCGTCGGCCGCGAGCATCTGGCGTTGATTCAGAAGGAAGCCAAGGAGCTCATCGGCCGCGTCTTCGAAAAGAACGCGACGGCTTGAGGGGCTAGCCCAATCGTGTTTCACTCCGCCGCGTGTTAGCGCTCGTAACCGGTGGAGGCGGCCGTCTCGGCAACGTTTTGGTTCGAAGACTCCTCGAGCGAGGCCAACAGGTACGGGTTTTGGAGCCAGGAAGCTTGCCCGAATCTCTGACCGGCCTCGACATCGACTTCTTGTCCGGCTCGGTGCTCGATGCAGCGGACGTCGCCCGCGCCGTCGATGGAGTCGACGTCGTCTATCACCTCGCTGCGAAGATCGACCTCAGCCCCAAGAAAGACCCGATGATGTACAGCATCAACGTCGACGGTACGCGGAAGGTCGTCGACGCTTGTCTCGCTGGCAATCTCAGATTGGTTCACACGAGCTCCCATCATGCGCTCGTGCGCGAGCCTCTCGATCAGCCCCTCACCGAAGACAAGCCGCTCGCACTCGACGAGAAGTGCGAATACCACCGCTCCAAAGCCATCGGTGAAACGATCGTCCTGGATGCCTGTGGGCGAGGGCTCGACGCGGTCATCGTGAACCCGGGGTCGATGATCGGCCCGCACGACTACGAGCCGTCCATTATCGGCGCGGTGCTCATCGATATGTACTTTGGCCGGGTTCCCGTCCTGCTCGAGTTGCTGAGTGACTACGTCGATGTGCGTGATGTTGCCGACGGCATGATCGCGGCTTCGGAGAGGGGCCGGCGTGGCGAGCGCTACTTCCTGACCGGTGACGTCATTCCCGTCATGCAAATGGTGTCCCTCTACGGAGAGCTCACAGGCGCCAAAGTTCCGACGCGCGCATTGCCGCTTTGGGTAGGCTGGGCTTTGCTGCCATTGTCGTTGCTCGGTAGCACCATTACCAAGAAGCAGCCGTTTCTCACGGCCGACATGCTCAGGGCCAGCGTTTCGAATGAAGTGGTCTCGCACGACAAGGCGTACCGCGAGCTCGGGTACACGATTCGTACGCTCCGCGAGTCGCTCACCGATGCAGTGGCCTGGTACCGGGAACGGGGCTGGCTCGGCGCATGAAGTGGGTTTCGCCGTTGACATGCCGCTCGTGCTACACATGAATCAGCCATGAGCGGAAGAGAGCCCAAGCGCCATCAAGACCTCGAGGACGTAATTGACGTTATCGCTGCGTCGTACGACGGCGACGAGGAAATCAACAACCTCGACAGTGCGGCCCTTCCAAACAAGCGCGCGGTCGTCACGGCCTTCAATCACATCACGCCCGTGATCTACATGGGTTTCTACACCACGCGCGCTCTGAACCGAACCAACCTTCGCTACGCGATCAGCGAGCACCTCTACCCAGCGCAAGACATTCTGGTCGAGCAGATCGATCGCGCGATTCGCTACCAAGAGCGCATGGGACAGGTGTCCGACAAGAAGCCCGAAGGCTGGAGCGAAGATGTCGTGTTACGTCTCTTCCAGAAAATCCCCGAGCTTCGGCGTGTCCTCAATACCGACATTCGAGCGGCGTACGACGGAGATCCGGCTGCTGCCAGCATCGAAGAGGTGATTTTCAGCTACCCGAGCGTACAGGCGATCACTGCGTATCGCGTCGCCCACGAGCTTTGCATGTCCAACGTTCCCATGATTCCCCGAATCATCACGGAGCACGCGCACAGCAAATCCGGAATCGACATCAACCCCTGCGCGCAGATTGGCGAAAGCTTCTTCATCGACCACGGCACCGGTGTGGTGATCGGTGCAACCGCCGTCATCGGCCGCAACGTGAAACTCTACCAGGGCGTGACGCTGGGCGCTCTCAGCGTCGCTTGGGACGAGGCGCGCGGCTGCCATGGTACGAAGCGGCACCCCACGATCGAAGACGACGTGACGATTTACGCCGGCGCCTCCATTCACGGTGGCGACACCACCATCGGGAAGGGTTCGGTGATCGGCGGCAACGTCTGGCTCACCAAGTCCGTTCCGCCCGGGTCGAAGATTTTCGGCCGCGCGAAGTAGCGAATCGGGCCAGTTAGCCCGCTTCGCTGAGCTTCGCTTTGACCTTGTCGTAGACGGCCTTGAGGTTGGTCAGCTCGCTGAGCTCGTCTTCACCGATGGTGATCTCGTAGTCCTTCTCGACATCTGCAACGATCTCGATCGCCATCATGCTGTCGATTCCCAAGTCCGCGAACGGCGTATCCTCGGGGATATCCTCGACTTCCGTCACCTCGGTGATGATCTGCCTCAGCTCGTCTTTAAGCTTGTCCGACATGCCGCCCGTATATGCTTGCGTTCCCCAACAGCGTCAAGCATTTGAAAACTGGCCGATTGGCCTGTTTCAATTGTGGTATGGACCGGAAATTACGGTACGTTTGGCCCCGCAGGTCACATGAGCTGGATTTCCGAAAAGGCGCACGCCGAGTTAGCGCGCGTCCGCGACGCGCAAGCCAAGAAAATCTATCCCTATTTCCGCCCGTTCGAGTCGGGAGGCCTCCACACGACGATCGCCGGGAAGCCGATCGTCAACTTCAGCTCCAACGACTACCTCGGCCTAACCACCCATCCGAAGGTGAAAGAGGCGGCCAAGGCCGTCATCGATCAGTTCGCCTGCGGGCTCAGCTCGTCGCGTGTTCAGGCCACCGCAACCTTGCACGTCGAGCTCGAGAATCGGCTGGCCGCCTGGTTCGGATTCGAGAAGTCGCTGATCTTCACGACTGGCTACCAGGCGATGGTCGGCACCATCATGTCGCTAGCCGACAAAGACACCACGGTGGTCCTCGATAACTTGAGCCACGCCTGCATCCTCGACGGCACGTTCTTGGCGGCCGGGACGCCGATGCGTGCGCCCGAGGTTCGCTTCTTCAATCACAACAGCGCCAAGGCCCTCGATCGCGTCCTGAGAAAACGAGACCGCAAGAACGCGCTGGTCCTGATCGAGGGCATCTATTCGCTCGATGGCGATGAGGCCGAAATTCAGGAGTTCATCGAAGTCTGCGCCCAGCATGAAAACGTCGCGATCGTCTGCGATGATGCGCACGGCACCGGCACGCTCGGCGCCGGAGGCCGAGGCATCATCGAGAAGTACGGCCTCGAAGGGCAGATCCCGGTCGTCATCAGTACCTTTTCGAAAACCTTTGGCGGCATTGGCGGGATTCTCCTCGGCGAGGCCGACGTCGTCGACTTCATCAAGCACACGGCGCGCTCGTTTCTGTTTAGCGCATCGTTGCCGGTGCCCATCGTGGCTGCAGCCGGTGCGATACTCGACATGCTCGAGGCCGATGGCAAGGCCTTGGTCAGCGAGCTGCACGAGAAGGCCGCGTACATGCGCAAGGGCTTGACCGAGATCGGCTTCGACCTCGGCGGAAGCAACACCCACATCATGCCGATCATGATTCGCGATGAAACCAAGGCGATGATGACGCACGTGGGTCTCCTGGAAAACGGGGTGCTGATGGTCCCGATCATGTACCCGGCCGTGAAAGAAGGTGAAGAGCGCCTGCGATTGAATGTCACTCGCGGCCACACCTACGAGGACATGGACATGGCGCTGGACCTGCTGCGTACGTTCGCCGATTCGTTCTCGCTGGTTGGCGACGCCTCGGAGTAGCGCAGATCGAGCGCCGGCCCCCAGTCGAACATCCGACCCAGCAACGGTCATCCGAACAACCGGAGAACGGCTCGCGACGGGCGTGCTCGGGATTGGGACCCACTCGCCCCCTATTCCTTAAGACAACCCACGGCTAGGCTCGACCCAATCCCTGTGCTGCCCATCCCGAGCCGTTCTCCTATTGAACGGATATGGATTCAGGGGCGCGGCGGAACGCGATGCGGGGGTTCGGCGGCGTGTGAGTGACAATCGGCAAGACAGCAATCCGCCCCGATTGGCGCGAGCTCCGAGGGGCGGCTTGCGTGGCCTAGGCCCCCAGTCCATCCGGCCACATCTGCAAGCCGCCCCGTCCGTTGAACTCCCGTGTCGCGTTCCGCTGCGCCCCGGTACGCCCCCGAGCACGCCCATCGCGAGCCGTTCTCTGATCGTATGTCTCAGAGGTGCAGCGGTGTTCCGTGTTTCCCGTGTCCCGGTGGATTCGTTGGCTACACGCCCCGAATCAACGCCATCGAAACCCCAGCCCCCATCATCAACAAGCCCACGCAGATCACCAGGAACCCCAGACCGCCGACGTAGCACCAAGCCATGACGCCCGGGCGCTCCTCTCGTCGAAGGCATGCGTTGAAGCGGAGCGGTTTCCAGTACCAACGAGGCGGCAACTCACCACGCGGGCCGAGCACCCGGTAGAGACGGACATGATAGATGAAACCGGTCGGGACACCGACCAGAAAGCCGGCGGCGGCTATCCAGATCCCGTTGTAGTACAGGGCTTCCCACGATGTAAACCAGATGCCGCTGAGCAGGCACATGAGCAGGCTTACCGCAGCGACGATACCGAGCTCACGCATAGCTGGCCTCGCGCAAACGCCCCTCGCCTACCGGCAGTCGCCGTACGCCAAGCTCTCCCAGTTGCGCAAATCTTCGCGGTCTTGGCCGAGCGAGTACACGGGGGGACTTCCGATCGGCGCGTCCACCGTGCTGCGCTGGCCACCTTGAATAGCCTCGCCGGTCCAGACGTTGTACCAGGTGCCTGCGGGGAAATACACCGAGCGGGAAGTGGCTCCTTCTTCGCTCACAGGGGCCACCAAAAGGGAATCGCCGATCAAGAACTGGTCGCTGATGTCCCAAGTCTCACGATCGTTCGGGAACACGAGCATCAGATGGCGCACGATCGGCGCGCCGGTTTCCTCCGCCTCGGACGCCAAAGTCATGAGTTCGTCGGTGAGCGCACAGTGCACATAGGTGAACTTGCGGAAGTGCGCCGTCGTTTCTTCGTCGGTGTTCCAGCGCCAATTGTTCACTTTGTCGGCTCCGTCGTGGGTGCGCATGATCGGCGTGAACGCGCCGAGCTCTGTCCAGCGTTGAAAAAGCTCCCTGTTGCTCGGGCCCGTGCCACGCCCGAACCCGGCGATGTCGTGCGTGACGAACGGCTGCCCCGCCAAGCCGAGGTTGAGCATCGCCGGCACGACCGTCGGAAGCCCGTCGAGCACACTCCAGTTGGTTTCTTGATCGCCCACCCAGTGGATTTGGGCGACTTCTTGGACACCGGTCCACCCCGAGCGAGCAAACATCACCCAGTCTTCGTCTGGCCGAGCGCCCTCCAGCGCTCTTCGATTGGCGAGTTGCCAGTCGATCGGGAAAGTGTTGCGACGCTCGATCGCGTCGCTTCCGTCCTCGTGAGCGGAGTCGACGGGAACCCATTCGCCGAAGTCCGCCATCCAACCGTCGACGTCATACGTGTCGACCACATTCCTGAGGAGCTCACTGATGAGCTCTACCGTTCCCGGATTGGAGAAGTCCGGGTGGGCGTTACGCTGGGGAATGTTCGGAGCCACGCCATCGATGTAGGTCTCGCCCATTTGGTTCTTGAGAAGCAACCCCATCTGCTCCATGGAATCGAAGCGGGGCGCAAATCGCGCGGGGTCGTCCTCTTCACTCACGCTTGCCGGATCGACGATGAACGGGTTTGCGTAGGTCAGGAATTTGTAACCCGCCTGGTGAATGTCGGCGACGCCGCCAGCGAAATCCGGATACAAGTCCTCGTCCGGCTCCCAGATGTACTGGACTCCAAAGCCGCCATCGGGATTCATGCGAATCCCGCCCCAATCCTGAACCCAAAACGCGGAGGCCGGGATGGACGCAGCCTCCAAGCCACTGACCTCACCGAGCACGTTGGCCCAGCCGCCCTGTGCCGCCATCCAGAGCTTGTACGCCCAGGCAGGGGGCTGCGTGGGTCGCCCGACGAGGTCGCCGAGCTGTCGGATCACATCGAGCGCCGTCGGGCCGTGAAAGACGCGCCACTGCACGGGGGCGCCGCTATTGACCTCGAACCATGCGATCTCTTCATCGGTGGCGCAGAGGTCGACGTCCACCCGCCGAGCGGTGTCAAAAAGCGCCCCGAAGCCCCGCGCATCGATGTAGTAAGGCATCGGAAAATACGTCGTGTGCTCGTTGCCAACCGATGGTGCCGGGCTTCCGTCGCGGCCGTTGCCTTGCTCGTTGACCAACAGCTGGAAAGCCTCTCCGCGTTGGTTGGTCGCGTTGTACTGCTCACCAAAGCCGTGAAACGTGCCGTCCAGATCGCAACGAACGCCCACGGCGATTGAGTCAGCCGGGGGACCGACGAGCTCGAGGCGAAATTCACTGGCTTCGTCGTCGAGGGCATTCGCAGTGAGCGTCGCCGTCCGAGACCCGCTGGCGTTGGCGTACTCGACGCGCGCGCTCGACCCCTCGTTTACCACCGAGCGAACCGACAGGGGATCCGTCGACTCCGTGATTCGCTCGAACACGATTGCACCCACGCCGACGACGCGCTCTGTGAAATTGCGCACGACCGGACCCGTGGCAGCCACGGCGAACGTGCGCTTCCCGTCGACGATGACTTCGACAGCTCCATCGTCTGCTGCGATGATGCGCACATTCCCGTCCGCACCCTCAGAGCTGCTCGTGCACGAAGAGGCCCCAATGGCCAACAAGAAACCGAAACCAACAAGCCAAAATCGCGTCATGCAGTCGCTCCCATCCAAGTTGCGGTTCGATGATTCCCGGATTGGGCCTGAAGGGCAAGCGGACGGATTGGCGCCTCACTGAATGGAGGTGAGATCGATCCGCCCCCACTTGGGTTCCGTGAGGCTACCGACGTATAGCCAGTCGCCAACCTGCTCAGCACTCGTGGACTTCGAAAACTCGGCTCCGTCAGCGTCCTGGAAATTATGGACGACCTTGCCCGTGGCATCGAGCCCCAAGACGAACGGGTGGCGCCTCGGTTTCGGCTGCATCGCTTTGGGGATTCGATAGATCAGCTTGCGCAACCAGGGCTTCGGTCCCGCGTAGTCGAGGAGTGCATTGCGCGGCGCATATAGCGCCAACCAGAACGTTCCGTCTGGGCCGGTCGAGATGCCATCGGGGAAACCTGGAAGGTTGTCGATGAACACTTCGACTTCGCCTGCGCGCGGCCCGCGAACGAAAACCCGTTGGGTGCGATACCGCATGGTTTCGTTCACCAGGACGTACGTATCATCCGGCGAGACGGCGATTCCGTTGGCGAAGACGAGATCGTCCAAGACGACGGCGCACTCGCCCGTCGAGATGTCGTATTTGAGGAGGCGGCCGCTGGGCCTACTCTCGAACACGTCGTTCATCACTTCGTGGTGGTCCCACCTGACTGAGGCATCGGAGAACCAAGCGACGTTCTGCGAATCGACGTCGACGTCGTCGGTGAAGCCGAACGGCTCAGAACCTGCTGCGGTGCACAGAACATCGATCGCGCCGCTTGGGTCGATAGAAAGCAAGCCCTTGACTGCATCCGCAACGATGAGGTTTCCATCATTGTCGAAGTCGAGGCCGAGCGGCCGCCCAGCCGTGTCGGCGAACAACTGAGGATCAGAGCCATCCGCGGCGTAGCGAAGGATTTGCCCATCCTCGAGACCGACGTAGACGCGGCCTTCGGAGTCGACCGCGACGTCCTCGGGCCCGCGTCCGTTCGGCGTCGCGAATAGCTCCATGCCTTGCAGCACGCGGTTTTCCTCGAAGTCGTTTTCGAGCGAAGGCACCGGCGCGGGTTCCCAGGAGATCGGATCAATGGGCACCGGCCAGAGGAAGAGATAAAGCAAGAGCACCAATAACGCGCCGCCCAGCCAGTCAACCACCTTCTTTGCCATCACGCCTCCCAAAACCAGCGAAGACCTTGCACCCGGCTGCCCGCCGGATCGAGCTCGGCGACAAATCCAGCCTCGCGCTTGCGCTCGCCCCATTCGATGGTCGCAAGGCCCGAGACGGTCGGGCCCGATGCGAGAAGATCCCGTACCTCTAGCGACGTGCAGCCTTCGAGGAACTCGCTCACGGAGGCCTTTGCACCGCCCGGCAAGCCGACCGTGGCCCCTGGAGCAAACGAATCCGCCGGGTCGTTGCCTGCCGGCCGCGCGAGCCGCTCGACGCGCTCCTTGCCTGCACGGCCCACGCCCTTCTGCGACGACTTGAAGTACGCCAAGAGCCACTTCGGCCCGAACGCGCGCAGCATGCTCCAGTTCATGACCGCAATGGTTCGTATCCCGAGCGCTCCCTGACTCATCAGGAGGCGGCTGATTCGGTTGAGCTCCCAGTGCGCCTGCATTCGCCTGATCGCGAGGCCGCTGTCGCGCGGAACGATTTCGTAGAGAAGGTTGGCCGGCACTCTCATCTTGAGACCGGTCTTGAGATTCGTCGTGTGGATGTCGACCGCGCGAAAGACATGCATGTCGGAGACGATGTCCTGGCGTGCCACCATTTCGATTCCGCTTGCCGCGATGAATGCCTCGTAGAAACGGCCCAACTCGTCACCCAAGCGACCCGGCCGCCGCCCTTTGTGAGAGGCTGGGGTGCCAACGGGGTCCTCGAGGATCGCGTCGTCGGCGTACAATGCAAGCCAGCGTTCCTTGTCGTGCTGCCCGGCAAGCTCAGGGGATGCCTTGGCCGCGTGGAGGATGGCTTCGCGGTCGTAGGACGATGAGGCTGTTCGAAACGACGGTTGAACCATGGGCGGTGGTTCTACCACAGCTCAGCCCTAATCGCTTTTGTCCGAAGCGCCCATGGGTTCTTCGGCGGGCGGCTCTTCCTTCGGCGGGGCGGCCTTGTTGATGAGCCCCATGACGGTCACCGCGAGCAGGTCCTCGTCCGCCTTGCCCAGCGGGCACAGCTGCCGGCCCAAGTATTCGCATGCTTGGAGGCGCGCCTTGTCCGGGTCCTCGACGTACTTCCCTTCGCGCGTGTACCAGAGGCCCTTCTTAGTCCGCGCGAGCAAGCCATTTGGATACTCCCACTGCCCGAGCGCGCTCTTGGCCCTCGCACCGCTCGGGTAGAACCACTCGCCGCTGCGGCTCTTGGCGCGACGTCCGTTCGGATGGTTGAGCTCGAGATAGCCGCGCACGATGATGCGCCCGTTCGACCAGGTCGTCGTCGGTTGGCGCGTCACGCGATAACCGACATACGGTGCGCAGACCTCCCGCCGAAGCTGCGACAGGTCGCGCCGGTCCTGAACGTCGAGCCCCCGCTTGTAACGGCTTGGTTCTTCGTCGAGCCTCGCGAGGAAGTCCATGATGGTGAGCTCCTCGCAGGTGGGCGACGCCGTCAGAACCCGCTGTGACGAGCCGGTTGCGGTCGCCAGCAGGGCGACCGCGAGCGTCAGCACGATGGGCAGCGACTTAGATCCCATCACGAGACAGGCCGGGCAGCGACTCGCTATTCATCGGACGCTGCATGGCCACGCGGGCCTCGTGCGCTTCGGCGTCGCAAGCGGTTGGCCTCTGCGAAGCGGCCTTCGACCCACTTGATCATCTGCTGATGGGTGCCGTCGATGTCCTTGTCGCCGTTTCGTTGAACGTAGGTTCCGTCAGGCCGCATGTCCCAGGCGCTTCGCTGGTCATCCACGAGAATGTCGAGAACGGTCCGAAGCTCGGCCTGTAGCGCTTCGGGCTCCACCGGGGTCAGCACCTCGACACGGCTCACCAAATTTCGTGTCATGCAATCCGCCGAGCCGATGTAGTACTCCTCCTCGCCGCCATTGCGAAAGTAGACGATCCGCGAATGCTCGAGGAATCGGCCGACAATGCTGACCACGCGAATGTTCTCGGAAAGCCCAGGAACCCCCGGGCGCAGGCGGCAGGAATCGCGCACGATCAGGTCGACGTGAACCCCGGCCTGCGACGCTTCGTAGAGGGCGCGGGTGATGTCGACGTCTTCGAGCGCGTTGGTCTTGATCTGAATGACGCCTTTTTGCCCCTCGCTGACCCGCCGGATCTCGCGCCGAATCTTTTTGAGGAGCGCAGGCTTTAGAAGCTTTGGCGCCGGCAAGAGCTTCTTGTAGCTGCGATTCGGTTTGTAACCAGTGGTCAGATAGTTGAAGAGCTCGGTCGCGTCGCGGCCAATGTCGGGATCGCAGGTGAGAAGGCCGAGGTCGGAGTAGAGCTTCGCTGTCTCCTCGTGATAGTTCCCGGTCCCAAGATGCACGTAGCGGCGCAAACCGTCGTGATCACGTCGGACCACCAAGATGATTTTGCAGTGGGTCTTCAGCCCGACGATCCCGTACGTCACGTGAATGCCGGCCTGTTCGAGCTTGCTCGCCCAGTTGATGTTGGCCTCTTCGTCGAAGCGGGCCTTGAGCTCGACCGCGACCGCGACCTGCTTGCCGTTGAGGGCCGCATTGATGAGATGCTGAATGACACGCGATTTTGAGGAGGTGCGATAGAGCGTCATTTTGATCGCGCGGACTTTGGGATCTTCGCTCGCCTCGCGGAGGAACCGCTCCACCGAGGTTCCAAACGCTTCGTAGGGATGGTGCAGGAGGAGTGCGCCTTGGTCTCGGATAGCGTGAAAAATGTTGCTTCGACCAACGAGGCTAGCCGGGTCAACCGGCCGGTGGTCGGGATCCCGGTGCTCTGGGATGTCGAGGACGGCGAGCTGAAACAAATCGCCGATCCCGAGGAAGCCATCTACCTCGAAGACATCAGCCTGCTCGTCGAGCCCGAGCTCCGCCGCTAAGCGGCCGCGGTGCGTAGAGTCCATGCCACGGGCGATCTGAATCCGAACGATGGGGGCGAACTTTCGCTCCTGGAGCTCCGATTCGATCAACGCCAACAGGTCGTCCGCTTTGTCCTCGTCGCTTTCGACGTCGGCGTTGCGGGTGACCCGAAAGAGCTCGGTGCGCTCGATGACCATTCCGGGAAACAGAAGGTCGAGGTTGTTGGCCATGATCTCTTCGAGCGCGACGAAGGTCATCGAGTCGCCCACTTGAATGAAGCGCGGAACCCCGGAGCCGAGTGGCACCTTCACACGCGCCATCAAGGGAGTCGGGTCGCTCGGGTAGTGCAGCGATACCAACAAGTTCAGTGAAAGATTCGACACGAACGGAAATGGATGCGCCGGGTCCATCGCTTGTGGCGTGACCAGTGGAAAGATGTTTTCGAGGTAGTCGTCTCGAAGCCAGCTCTGATCGGCCTCGGAGAGGGACTCGTAGGACGCGACCTGCACGCCGATCTCGCCGACCTTTTTCTGAAGGTGCACCCAGAGACCTTGTTGTTCGGTGGTCAGGGCGCGGATGACCTCGTGCGACTCCTTGATCTGTTGAATCGGGGTGCGGCCGTCGACTGTGAGCTTGTGAACGCCGGCTGCCACCTGCTGCTTGAGGCCGCCGATGCGCTTCATGAAGAACTCGTCGAGAATCGAACCGGTGATCGCGATGAACTTCACACGCTCGAGTAACGGAGTTCGGCTGTCGTCGGCTTCGTGAAGGACGCGCTTGACGAATGCGAGCCAGGTCAGCTCTCGGTTTAGGTACTGCTCGGGCGCATCGAGATCGATGTCGGTCGATGCCGGCTTCGGCTCTGCGATCGAAGCGCCGGTCGACGGGTGTCCGTTGGTCGTGGAAGGAGTGCTCATGGAAGGGAATCGCTGAATTCCTAGTGTAGCGCGCGATCGTCGCTGCGATCTAGGTGCGAATATGCGCAGGGTCTGGTCATTCCCTGGTTTTTCCGCTAATTCCGGCCCCAGGGGCTCTGCACCGATGGTGAACAAATTGACCGATCAGCTCACCCCGCGCCGGAAGCCCAGTCAGGAACGCTCGCGGGACCGCGTGGAGCGAATCTTGGACGCGACCTCTGCGCTTCTCGGCCGCACGCCGGTGGACAAGATCACGACGGCAGCGATCGCGGAGACGGCGGGCGTGCCGATCGGCTCGGTGTACCAGTACTTCCCCAACAAGCTCGCCGTGCTTGCCGAGCTTGCGCGGCGCGTGATGGAGGAAGTCGATTTGAAGACCGCGAGCCTGATCGCCGAGGATTTCGGCGTTCTTCCTTGGGATCAGGCGATCGATCGGGCCATCGACGCAACGATCGAGGGGTTCGCTGCGCAGCCCGGCTACCTCCAGTTGCTTCTTAGCATTCGTCCGACGCCGGAGTTCCGCGCGATCACCGACGAATCGAACGAACGCATGGCAGCCATGCTTGCGTTTCACCCTGCGCTACAGAAGTTGATACCGGCGGATCGGATTCAGCTCGTTACGCGTGCGGCCATCCAGGCCGCGAATGCTTTGCAGGACTGGGCGCTCTCCGAGGACGATCCGGAATTGAGGAATCGAATCATCATCGAGATGAAAACCCTGTTGAAGGGCTACCTCGCGGTTTACATGGATGAGCCAAGCCCCTAGCGGGGTTAAAGCGCATTGATTTCAACCGCTTGACGAAGAGTCCAGAATTGTGAGATTCGCTCACTTTTCAATGTTCATTTTTGTGTTAGAACGCCGGAATCTCTGGAGGAGGAGACCCGTTTATGAAAGTCAAAGTACTTATCAGCGCAATTCTTGCGTCCATGATCGCCGTCGCAGGCTGCAGCGACGATAGCGGAACCACCGGCACTGGTGGAACCGCAGGAAGCGGCGGCACTGCGGGCAGCGGCGGCGATGGCGGCATGGGCGGCACCCCGGTACCCAAGGGCTGCGACGACATCCCCGACGCGTCCAGCTACATCGTTCCCAATGCGCCGGCTACTGCAACAGATGACTGCGATATGACGCTCAACCCGACGGGTACGAACGACAACGCGCAGATCATCGACGCGCTCGTCGACAACGACTTGACGGACGGAACGCTTTGTCTGGGCGTCGGCACCTGGGACATGGCCGGCACGATCGGCGTTACCGACGACCCGGGGCTCACGATCAAGGGAATCGGCGCTTCGCCCGACGACGTCGTGCTCGACTACGCCGATGCAAGCGGCGATTGCCGTGGCACCAAGGGCATCAACGTGGGTGTCGACAACGTCACCATCGAGAACCTCTGGGTCAAGAACACCTGCGAAAACGGGGTCGAGCAGCGCGATACCGACGGCTCGGTCTTCCGCAAAGTGCGTGTCAGCTGGGACGACCGTTGCGACCGCCCAGCGGCACCTGCGAACTGTGACGCAACGTGCGGGAGCACAGAGGACTGCGCCGACGACCGCCTGGTCTGCGACACCGTGTTCACCGCGCAAGCCGAGGGCACGTGCATCGGCAACATGACCTTGAACGGGGCCTATGGGATCTACCCCACCGACTGCCAGAACACGCTCGTCGAGTACAGCCAGGTTCAAGGCGCCTCCGATGCCGGCATCTACATTGGCAAGTGCACCGGTGGCTCGGTCGAGAACAACATCGTAAATGAAAACGTGGCCGGCCTCGAGGTCGAGAACTGCGTCGGCGTCGATGCTTCGAACAACTCGGCCTTTGACAACGTGGGCGGCCTTTTCGCCCTGCAGCAGGATATCTCGGGGGACATGCAGTCCAACACCGACGTGCGCCTGTTCGATAACGAGACCTACTGCAACAACCATCCGAACTTCGCGAAGCCGGGCAGCGCGGTTGCGGGCATTCCGGTCGGCACCGGCTTGCTCAGCTTCGCAGGCGACGGCGTCGAGATCTTCGGCAATCAGATCACCGACAACCAGACGCTTGGCATCGGTATGGCGAGCAACATTCTCAACTGCCAGGTCGCCGGCTCGGACTGTCCGCCCTACACGGCAGGCTACGATCCCTTCGTGAAGCAAAACTACATTCACGACAACGTGTTCACGAACAACGGAACCGATCCGCTTGGCGACTTCGGGACGCTTTTCAAGATCCTCGGTTTCGGCAGCGTCGGCCGCCCGCCCGTGCCGAACATCGTCTGGGACGGATATCTCGAAAACCCGAGCGACGTTGGGCTGTGCCTTGGCACGGACGCAGCAGCCGCGGCCACGGTCTTGGTCATCGGGGATGTTTGCCAGGACCCGATCAACCCGTCCTTCGAGGACTACATCACGTGCGCGCAGGACAACGCCTCGACCGACCAAACCCCGTTCCTCTGCGTCCCCTAGGTCACGCGGATCAAGCTCAAAAGGTAACGCCCCATGAAGATGCTTAGCTTTGGTTTCCTTCTCCTCATCTCGATCGCCGTAGGCTGCGGGAGCGATAGCGGCAGTAGCGGCACGGCCGGTGCCGGTGGAAGCGCCGGTGCCGGTGGAAGCGCCGGTGCCGGCGGTGAGGGCGGCGCTGGAGGCCAAGGTGGCGCCGGTGGCATGGCCGGCGCTGGCGGCGAGGGTGGCGCGGGTGGCATGGCCGGCGCTGGCGGTGCCGGCGGCATCGGGGGCTCCGGCGGAACCTCGGGCCCGCCTCAGCTCCTGTCCGAATGGGGCCTTTTCAAGAGCATTCCCGATCAGATTCCGGAAGACGGGCTGATTCCTTACGAAGTCACGGCGCCGCTTTTCACCGACGATGCAGCGAAGTTCCGCTGGGTGCAGGTACCGGATGGCGAGCAGCTCGTCTACTCCGACACCGAGCGCTGGCTGAACCCGGCTGGGACGATCTATGTCAAGACCTTCGCCTACCCGGTCGACGCCCGCTCGCCTGAGCTCGGATATCAACTCATCGAAACGCGCTTGCTGGTGTTCGGCGAAGACAAAGTCGACACCTGGACGTACGTCTATCCGGAAGGTGACAACAACGACGCGGAGCGCATCAACTTTGGCCCGGTGCTCGACGTGAGTTGGACGAACGTCCTGGGCGAAACCATTTCGCTCGACTACGAGGTGCCGAGCGTACCGCAGTGCAAGGAGTGCCACAGCGTCGCGGGACGCTCACTTGGGCCTTCGAGCGGAATGTTCAACCGCGACAATGACTACGGCCCCGGAATCGGCGTGCTGAACCAGATCGACTACATGAACGGTCTCGGGATGTTCGACGCGGAGCCTCCCCCGGTCGGAGAGAGGACGACCTACGTGTCGGACCCCGCCATCGCAACCGAGGCGGGCCTCCATGACCGTGCGCGCTCGTACTTCGACTCGAACTGCGCACATTGCCATGCGCCGGCACCGTACGGGGAGGTCTCCGACAAGGGCCTCCACCTCGATTACCAGAGCATGGATCCGGATACGGGCACGAGCTTCTTCACCTGGGGCGTCTGCAAGCCGCATTCGTCCGGAGGCAACGGAGTCGACTGCGAACAGCCCCTGGACGTCGTTCCAGGCGATCCGAGCTCGTCGTTCTTGCTCTGTCGTATGGAATCGATCGCCGCGGGCGAGCGGATGGCGCCCGTGGGTAGGACCATCGTCCATGCCCAAGGCGTGGAGCTGATACGCGAGTGGATCCAAGAGCTGCCGAACTTGTTCGTGGGTGTCACGCCTGGCTGCCCTCAGCAGTGACCGATGCTGCGCCTCCTCTGCTCGGCCCTCGGTCTCTTGGCGCTCGTGGCCGCGTGCGGCGACGCGGCTGAACCACTGAGTGACGCTGGTGGATTCGGGGGTTCGGGCGGCGCACCGGACACGGCGCCGCCCCTTCCCTGGCCGGCGACCGAGTTCCCCGCGCTCCCCAAGATCGCTGAGGAAGCTCCGGAGGCACGAATCCGGCTCGGCAACCTGCTGTTCTACGACCCGATTCTTTCCGTGGATCGAGTCACCGCCTGCGCGACCTGCCACAGCGAGTTCTGGGGCATGAGCGACGCTCTGCCGGTTGCCGTGGGCAACGGCGCGGGTCCGCTCGCCGGGCCCGGCCGCGAGGGACCGAACACGCTTCGCCGCAACTCACCGGCGCTCTTCAACCTCGCCTTTCGTGAGAGCCTTTTCTGGGACGGCCGAAGCGAATCGCTGGAGGCGCAGGCGATTACGCCTTTGCTCGCGGCGGACGAGCTCAATGTGGACCCAGAGGTCGCCGTCGCCGAGCTCATGGTCATTCCCGAATATGCCGACCTCTTTACCGAGGCGTTCCCGGACAATCCAGAGGTCTCGGTGGCCAATCTAGCCTCGGCGCTCGCTGCCTTTCAGCGGACGATGGTCTCGGACCGTTCGCTGTACGACGCCTATGTGGGTGGACATCTGGCGACGCTCAGCGAGGAGCTCGTCGAGGGGATGTTCCTCTTCGCCGAGATGGGGTGCAACGACTGTCACAGCCCACCGCTCTTCGAGTCCGAGACCTTTGCAGACCGCAACGTCCCCGAAGTCGAAGGCATCATCGACGAAGGGCGGGCCGAAGTCACCGGGCGCGGAGAAGACGTCGGCAAATTCCGAACCCCGACGCTACGAAACAGCTTCGAAAGCGAACCCTATTTCCACAACGGCTCGGTGAAGCGACTGGAAGACGCGGTCCGTCACGAGCTCGAGCAAAGCCGCATCTCATTTGACGAAGAGGATGTCCGGCTGATCGAGCTCTTCATCAGCAAGGGTCTGCGTGACGACAGCCGCAGTGCCGAGCGCCCCCGGACGGTGCCCAGCGGCTTGCCAACGCCGCTCGACGGGCCGATCTTTCCCGGCCGCTAGCTTGAGCAAGCCGCCTGCTCAATCGACCAGCAACCGGCTCTCGCGCGTGAAGTCATCGTCCTCGATGAGGTCGATGCGGCTTCGGGCGAAGCGGCGGGCAGCAGCCAAGGCGCGCTCGCCCTTGCCTTGATCGAGGCACCACTGCGCGTGGTGGCCGAGCAGCGCGAGCTCGGTCGCGCGACCCAGCGTCATCGCAAAGCGTCGGGCGCCGGCTTCGAGCAGGTCGCGTTCCGAGAGGGTGGCCTCGAGCCAGCGGCCTGCGTGCTGAACGGCAGCCTGACTGCGTTCAATGGCGGCCTGCAAGCGCGGATCGGTCGTCGCTTCGAGTCGATCGTGAATCTCGCGGACGTACGCGCCCCAAACGCCATCTTGCTTGAGCGCGCGAAGGGTATCGAGCGAGAGGACATTGGTCGTCCCTTCCCAGATTGGAAGCACCTGCGCGTCGGCGAGGAGCCTTGGGAGGCCGGTGTCGTTGACGTAGCCGGCGCCGCCAAAGGATTCAAGCGCCTCGGAAGCCACCGCAACGGCTTGTTTTCCGGTCGTGAGCTTTCCGATCGGGGTCAGCAGGCGGCTCAGAAGCTGCTCGGCTTTGCTCGCGTCCCCGGATTCGATGCGGCCAAGGAGCTCGACGACACGAAACGCGAGCAGGAACGCACCCTGCGTTTCGGCGATCATGTCCGCCATGGTGTCAACGTGAAGTGGTTTGTCGATCAGGGAAGCGCCAAACGCCTGGCGTTTGTTCGCGTAGTCGCGGGTCAGGGCAACGGCGCGCTGCATACCTAGAACCGCCGCAACCGCGTTCCACGTGCGTGTGACGTTCAACATTGGCGTGATGTTGCGGACTCCGCTTTCGAGCCCAGCGACCGGAATCGCCTCGACTCCGTCGAGAGTGATCTCCGCGGTCGGGAGCTTGCGCGTCCCGAATTTGTCTTTGAGCCGATTGATGTGGAGGTTTTGGAGCTTCCCATCTTCGTCGCGAAGCTCGAGGTAGAACATCGCCAAGCCGCGACCGCCCGGCGGGTTTCCCTCCGGCCGCGCCAGAGTGAGCGCCATGTCGGCCGTCGTCGCCGAGGTGAACCATTTGGTGCCGTAGAGGCGCCAGCGGTCGCCGTCGCGCCGCGCAATCGTTTCGGTCTGCCCGACATCGGAGCCACCGATGCGCTCGGTCATCCATTGACCGGACGTCCACATCGTGGCCGGGTCGCGCGACAGGAGCCGCGGAAGCGCGTGATCGATGAGCGCCTGATTTCCCGAATCGAGCAGCGTCCGCGCTGCGCCGTCGGTCATCGCCAACGGGCAACTGTAGGTGTCGAGTGAGGCCTGCACGACGTAGTTCAAGATGTGCTGGTGGACGCGCGCGTAGAGTCCGAGCTCCGCGTCATAGCCAGCGGACACCAAGCCGTGTTCGGCGCAAAGGACCTGCGCCCGCTTCCAGACCTTGGTGACCTCGACCTCGTCGACCCGATTGCCCCAGGCATCCCAAACCCGGTGAACCGGTTCGTTCTCGAGATCGGCCAGCGAGAGTCGGTAGAGCTCGCCACCGTTGAGCGCGCCGAGCTCGCGGTACTCCGGCTCGAAGCGCTCAAGAAGCTCCGCTGGGAGGGTTCGCTCCAGGTACTCGTGGAGAAGCGGGTCAGAATCGTATTGATTTCCAAGGCTTGGGGGGGCTTGCTCAAAGGGCATACATTACTCAACTTGGCAGAAACTGACGATCTTCGAAATCATCATACGCCGGCTGTCGTGGCCCGTCAATCCTCAAACAGGCTCGACAGCGCGGAGCGGTGCTAGAGAAGGTGCATGATCCCGATCAAGGTCGCGACCGCGTCGTTGAATCAGACGCCCCTCGACTGGGGCGGCAACCAGCGGCGCATCGAGGCGGTCTTGCGGCAAGCACACCTCGAAGGCGCGGCGCTGCTCGTGCTGCCCGAGCTCTGCACGACGGGCTACGGCTGCGAAGATGCGTTTCTTGGTCCGGACGTTGCGAATCGCGCTTGGTCGATGCTGATGGAGCTGCTTCCGCAAACCAAGGGGATGGTCGTGAGCATCGGGATGCCCGTGCGTCGCAGAGGTGGTCTTTACAACACGGCCTGCGTCGTGGCGGACGGTCACATTGCAGGCTTTGCTGCCAAAGAACATCTGGCCGGCGAGGGGCTTCACTACGAGCCGCGGTGGTTCAAACCTTGGCCCAACCATCAAGTCGTCGAGCTCGAGCGCGACGGAAAGAGCTACCCTTTTGGCGACGTCTTCTTCGATTTCTCGGGTGTGCGCGTTGGCTTCGAGATTTGCGAAGACGCATGGGTTGCGCAACGCCGAGGAGCGATCGACGGCCATGCGATGGACATCATCGTGAACCCGAGCGCGAGTCACTTCGCCTTTGGCAAGCACGAGGTGCGCGAACGGCTCGTGCTCGAAGGCTCACGCTCGATGGCGGTGAGCTATCTTTACGCCAACCTGCTTGGCAACGAGGCCGGCCGAGTGATCTACGACGGCGGCTGCTACATCGCACAGAACGGCAAGATGTTGGCCCGATCGCAGCGGCTCACCTTCGACGATTCGGTCTTGACGACTGCGGTCATCGACGTCGAAGCGTCTCAAACCGAACAGGTCCGGACCACGAGCTTTCAGGCGGATCGAACCGACCCGGGCGCCAACAGAATTAGCGTGGACTTCGAGTTTCCACCCGCAAAGATGGAGCGCAGCGAGCCCAGCTCACCCAAATGGGAAGCCAGCGCCGACCACAAAGAAGAGGAATTCACCCGCGCGCTCACGCTCGCCCTTTTCGACTATCTTCGAAAGAGCCACTCGCGGGGTTTCGTGCTTAGCATCAGTGGAGGCGCCGACTCCGCAGCGGCGGCTTGCCTCGTCTCGCTCATGGTCGACCGGGCAATTGCAGAGCTGGGCGCCGAACGATTTGCGGAAAAGATCGGCATGAACGCCGAGGCCAGCGTTCGCGACTGGGTGCATAAGCTCCTGTGCTGCGCCTACCAACCGACCGAGAACAGCGGAGAGGTTACGCGCAACGCCGCCACGGCCGTGGCCGAGGCGATTGGAGCCACATTCTACATCCTCGACGTGCAGCACATCGTCGACGCCTACGAGACCCTGATTTCCGAAGCCGTCGCGCGTCCCCTGACCTGGGAAGAAGACGACATCACGCTCCAGAACATCCAGGCGCGCGCGCGTGGTCCGAGCGTCTGGATGCTGGCCAACATGCGGGGCGCATTGCTCCTGTCGACGAGCAATCGCTCCGAAGCGGCGGTCGGTTACGCGACGATGGACGGCGATACCTGTGGAGGCCTCAGTCCGATTGCCGGAATTGACAAGGCCTTCCTCCGTCAGTGGCTCTTCTGGCTCGAGCACAACGGCCCCGAGGGCATGCATCCGATTCCGGCACTCCATGCGGTCAACGTGCAAACGCCGACCGCCGAGCTCCGCCCCAAGGGCAGCGACCAAACCGATGAAGGCGATTTGATGCCCTACCCGGTGCTCGACGTCATCGAACGGCTCGCGATCGGAGACAAGCTGCCACCCGCCGACTGCCTGGAGATTCTGGGAAGCGAATTCTCGGACTACGACGAGGACACTCTCCGTGGCTGGGTGACGCGCTTCTTTCGGCTCTGGTCGCGCAACCAGTGGAAGCGGGAGCGCTACGCGCCTTCGTTTCACGTCGACGACAAGAACCTCGACCCGAAGACCTGGTGCCGCTTTCCAATCTTATCGGGTGGTTTCGAGCGAGAGCTATCCGAGCTCTGAGCGCACCAGCTCGGCCATGCGCTCAATTTCCTCGACCACGATGTCGGGGCGCTCCATCGCCATGAAGTGCGTGACGTCTTCGAGGACCAAGAGGCGTGTCTCCGGCCGGCATCGCATGAACGCCTCGCGCGACTCCCGGGTGAACGGCGGGCCGCTGTGCTCGCGCGCAAACAAGGTGATCGGGCAGTGTACTTTACGGAGCGCGCGATACGGGTTGACCGTCGCCATCGCGAAGGTCTTGCTCTCCCAGGCGCGCTCACAGCTCAGGCGAACCGTCCCGTCGTCGTTGTCCACTGTCCCCCCTTCGACATAGCTCTCAATCCATTTGCGAGGCCAGGTTCGAAACGGGCCTTTGCCGACGTAGTTCTCGACGGCAGCAGCTTTCGACGGAAACTCCATACGCCGGCGCGCGGCCATCTGCGCGATGGGAACGATGCGGTCCGCCCGCCCGAACGTGCGAGCCAAGGCCAGCGTCGCGATCTGACCTGGAGGCACGATGACGGGGTCGATGAGCACCAAGCCGCGGACCAGATCGGGCCGCGTCGCAGCAAGCTCCATGCTGACGGTCGCGCCCATCGAGTGCCCGGCGAGAATCAGAGGCTGCGGTAGGGTGCTCGCAAACGCTTCGAGATCGTCGCGGTAGGGCCGCCAGGATCGGAGCTTCCTCGGATCCGCACTCGCTTTGGACAGGCCGTGTCCTCTCGCATCCATCAGGTACAGCCCGATCGCAGGGTCGACCTTTGCAAGCAGGCTACTGTAGGTCTCCGCGTTGAACCCCGTCGCATGGGCGAAGTGGACGGTGACGTTCTCCGCACCGCTCGCTTCGCGGTGGAGCACGCTGAAGTCTCCAAAATGTTCGCGTCGAACGGCCGGCACAGCTACCGCGGGGAGATCCTCTTGAACACGCGGGCCACGATGCCGTCGGTCGTTGCCGGCATTAGACGCTTCAAGGCGTCGGCCACCCGCGCTTCTTTCGTGATCAACACCCTCGGCGAGTTGTACTCGATGGCCTTGACGATCCGCGCGGCGACGACGTCGGGCGTCGTGCCAAGCCGATCGAAAAGCTCTTGGGTCGTGTTCCGGAGCTCTTGGTGCGTGTCGGTCACCAAGCGAGCGTTTTGAATGATGTTGGTTTTGATCGCGCCGGGATGGACCGAGGTGACGCCCACGTGGTCGTCGGCCAGTTCCGCCCTCAAGGACTCGCTGAAACCCCGGACCGCAAACTTGCTTGCCACGTAGCTGGTCTGAAGCGGCGGCGCGATGATGCCGAACACGCTCGACAGGTTGACGATGTGGCCCTCGCCGCCCGCCTTGAGGTGAGGCAGAAAGAACTTGCAGCCGTAGATCACGCCCCAGAGGTTCACGCCGAGGATCCATTCGAGGTCTTCGACGCTGTGCTCTTCGAAGGACGCGTAGACCGTGACGCCGGCGTTGTTGATGAGGATGTTGGCTGCGCCGTGCCCACCCACGACGGCGGATGCGAAGGCCTCCATCTGTGCCTTGTCGGAGACGTCGACGCGATGCGCGGTCACGGTGGCACCGCCGACCTCGAGCTCATGCCGCACAGCTTCCAGTGCGGCCTCGTTCACATCGCAAATCGCAAGCCGGCACCCTTTGGCTGCCAAGGCGAGCGCCGTTTCTCGCCCAATGCCGTGCCCCGCTCCCGTCACCACAGCAACTTTTCCATCGAGATCGCGCATCTGCTCTCCGAGCCGGACCGTACAAGCCCAGATTCGGCACGCAAGTCCAGCCATGGTATCGTCTCATGCAAGCGGCGTGGTGGATTACGCCGATGGGGGGTGAACATGCGAGTTTTTGTGATTCTCTTGTTGAGCGGGGCGCTCGGCGTACTGGGCTGCGAGACCGAGAGCGACGGCGGCGAAGGCGGTTCCGGCGGTTCCGCTGGAACCGGAGGCTCAGCTGGTGCCGGCGGGATGGCGGGTAGCGGTGGCATGGCCGGCAGCGGCGGCATGGGCGGCGAAGCCGGCATGGGCGGAATGGGGGTGCCCACCTCAGCCCAGTTCTGCGACGATTTTGAAGGACTCTGCGACTACAATGTAGGAGACAACTTCGGCGATCGCCCCGATTGCCTCGGGGGTTACGAAGGATTCAGCACGCTTCGCAAGGAGTGCGTGGTCACGCACCTAGGCTTGGCGTCCGACGCCGCGCCAGGACCCGACCGAGAGCTGCACTGCGGTCACGCTTCGGGCAACCCACCGTGCGGGAGCCAGTAGGCTCACACCCGCACTGGTGGCTGCACCGACCCGGACACTGAAAGGGTCCGGGTCGGCTCGCTCCCACCGCGAAGAGCACGACTACCAGAGACCGCGAAAGATGCGCTGAGAAGGTTCCTTTTTCCAGACCACGTATCTGTTATGCTCCCGCGTCTTCATGCCCGGCAGGAGCAAATACAGCGCTGAGGTCGTCGTCATTGGCGCGGGTCTCGCAGGGATGGTGACGGCACTGGAGCTGCTCGATGCGGGCAAGCGGGTCGTCATGTTGGACGCGGCGTCACGGGATCGCATCGGCGGGCTCGCCACGTGGTCCTTCGGCGGCATTTTCTTCGTCGACTCCCCCGAACAACGAAAGAACGGCATTAAGGACTCGGTCGACCTGGCCATGCGCGATTGGGTTCGCTACGGCGAGCTCGACCCAAACGACATCTGGCCGTATCGCTGGGCAGAAGCCTACGTCCATCGTTGTACCGAAGAGGTCCGTGACTGGCTCGCGGAACGTGGCGTGAGCTTCTTTCGGGCGGTGAACTGGACCGAGCGCGGCTACTTCGTGCCGGGAAATTCGGTGCCGAGGTTCCACATCGTCTGGGGTACGGGCGAAGGGATCGTGCTGCCGCTAATTCCGAGGCTCGAGGCGCACGAAAAGGCCGGGCTGCTCGAGCTCCACTTCGATCACAAGGTCGACGGCTTGACCCGGGAGCGTGGCCAAGTCGTGGGGTGCCACGGCACGCACGGCGCCGGCTCGTTCGAAGCGCTGGGCGACGCCATCGTCATCGCGGCGGGTGGCATCGCCGGCAACCACGACAAGGTTCGCGAGGTTTGGCCGAGAGATCAATGGGGCGAACCGCCGGAACCGATGCTCAACGGCTCGATTCCCGAAGCCGATGGGAAGCTCCTCGAACGCGTCGCGGAGCTCGGAGGCAATGTGACGCACCTCGAAAAGATGTGGAACTACGCGGCGGGCGTTCGGCACTGGGAACCGCTCTTCCCCAACCACGGCTTGAGCATGGTTCCGGGGAAGTCGGCGCTCTGGCTCAACTACGAGGGCCGGCGTTTCGTCGATCCGCCGCTCGTCGGTTCCTACGACACGCTTTTGCTGGTCGACCGCATCTGCCAAGAAAAGAAGAAGTACTCCTGGCAGGTGATGAACCGCAAGATCGCCAACAAAGAGTTTGCGATCTCCGGCGCTGAGTTCAACCAGGCCGTCCGCGAAAAGAAGATGATGGCCTTCATCGTGCGCCTCCTGCAGGGAAACGGCGAACAGGTCCAGGAGTTCATCGACCACTGCCCAGATTTCGTCACCGCTGGGAGCGTGCCCGAGCTCGCCAACAAGATGAACGCCCTAGCCGGCAGCAAAGACGTCGACGCCCAACTGCTGGAACGAGAAATCTCCGACTACGACGCCAACATCGCGCGGGGCTCCAAGTTTCAGAACGATGACCAACTTCGCCGAATCGCGCACGTCCGTCAGTACCTCGGTGACCGGCTTCGAACCTGCAATATGTCGCCGATCCTCGACCCCGACGCCATGCCCTTGATCGCCATTCGCACGCAGATCCTCACGCGCAAGAGTTTGGGCGGGATTCAAGTCGACCTCGAGGCGAAGGTTCTCGACACGCACGGCAACGCCATCCCCAATCTGTTCGCGGTCGGCGAGGCCTGCGGCTTCGGCGGTGGTGGCATGCACGGAAAGCGCGCGCTCGAAGGTTCGTTCCTCGGGGGCTGCGTGTATTCGGGACGCGTTGCGGCGCGCGCGATCCACAGCGGCAAAGGTGTGAGGTAACCCATGAAGCAAAGCGGTGCATGGTTGACGGCGCGAGCGCTCGAGAACATCGGTGTGAAATACACGTTCGGCATCCCCGGGGTTCACAACACCGAAATCTACGACCAGCTCAACCGCAGCGAGCTGATCACCCCTGTCCTGGTGACCCACGAACAGGGCGCGAGCTTCATGGGCGAGGCATTCAGTCGTGTCAGTGACAGTATCGGCTGCCTGCTGGTCGTACCCGCGGCAGGCATGACCCACGCGATGAGCGGCATCGGCGAAGCCTACCTCGACGGCGTTCCGCTGCTCGTCATCTCCGGTGGCATTCGGCGCGACTCTGGCCGCCACTACCAGCTCCATCAGCTCGACCAGCAACGCGTTCTCGACGGCATCACCAAGGCGGCGTTCCTCGTCGACAAGCACGAAGATGTCGTTTCGACGATCTATCAAGCTTACGAAATCGCGACCTCGGGTCTACCGGGCCCCGTATTCGTCGAAATCGCCGGCGACGTGCAGATGTTCACGGCAGAGGTCCACGAAGTCCCAAAGTTCGTGCCTAGGTACCGACCGCCTGCGCCAGACCCATCCTTGATCAAGCGCGCGGTCGAGCTGCTGGGCGCCGCAAAGCAGCCCGGCCTCTATCTCGGCTGGGGGGCGCGCGAAGCGACGAAGTGGAGCACCGAGGTTGCCGAGCTTCTGGGCACGCCCGTCTCGACGACGCTTCAGGGGATCAGCGTCTTTCCGCACGACCACCCGCTGCACGCGGGCTTTGGCTTCGGTCCGTCAGCTGTGCCGGCGGCGCGCAAGGCCTTTGAGAGCGTCGATTGCCTCCTCGCGGTGGGGGTCCGTTTCGCAGAGCTCGCCACTGGCAGCTACGGCATGCCGATTCCGGAGAAGCTGATCCACGCCGACATCGACCCCGAGGTCTTCAACAAGAACTACCCAGCCGCCGTCGCGATCGAGTCGGATGCAGAGCTGTTCATGATGGCGCTACTCGAGGCGCTGAAAAAGGAACAGGTGCGCCCACCGGATCGGAGCGAGCTCACGCGGCGCATCAAGCGAGAGAAAGAAGCGTTCTTCGAGAGTTGGACCAGAAAGATCAACGACGAGAGCGTCAGTCCGGGCATCTTCTTTCGGCAGCTTCGAAAAAAGCTCGATCGTGACGCCTACGTCGTGGTCGACGACGGAAATCACACCTTCCTGACCGCCGAGCAGTTCCCGGTCTACGAGTCGAAGCACCTGATTTCGCCGACCGATTTCAACTGCATGGGCTACTGCGTGCCCGGCACCATCGGCGTGAAGCTCTCCCACCCCGACAAGCAGGTCTGCGCCATCGTCGGCGACGGCGCCTTCATGATGACCGCGCTAGAGATCTTGACCGCCACGATGAATGAGCTCGGAGCCGTCTTTTTCGTCTTCCACGACGGCGAGCTCGCCCAGATTTCTCAGTTCCAGGCGATACCTTTGAAGGACAAGACCTGCACCATCACCGGCGATTTGCAGATCGAGGGCGTAGCAATTGCCACCGGTGCGGCATACGTAAAGATGGAGAACGACATGGCGGTCGATCGAGCCCTCGACGAGGCACTCGCGACCGCTGCAACAGGGCGACCGGTGATCGTCGACGTAAACATCGATTACTCGCGAAAGAGCGCATTCACGCAGGGTGTGGTCAAGGTGAACCTCGGCCGCTTCCCTTTGCGTCAAAAGGTCCGATACATTGGGCGCGCGCTGAAACGCCATACCATCGGATGAGGGGGCCTATGCTGAATCGTGCAATTCCAATTTCTTCTTTGATCGCTCTCGGCGGTCTTCTTGGCGGTCTGCTGGGCGGACTGCCCGCGGCATCGGCGGACCGGGCGCCCGAGCGGCCGAACACTCCCAAGAACATCGACCAGACGCCGCCGCTGGTTCCGATTCCCAACGCCCGCGTCACCAAGAACGGCCTGCTCGTTGGAGGCCAGCCCACCCCCGATCAGCTCAAGGCGATCGAAGAAGCCGGGTACCGCACCGTGATCACGCTGCGCGCGGAAAGCGAAACGGGCGATGAGGGTGAGCAGGCTACCGTCGAGCGCCTGGGGATGAAATTCGTGTCCATCCCAGTCCCGGGCCCGTCTGGGCTGACCGAATCAAACGCACGCACGCTCGCCAAAGCGCTGGGGGAGCAGGATGCGCTGCCCGCGGTCGTCCATTGCAAATCGGGCCAACGGGCGAGCGCCTTGCTCGGCTTGAAGGCCTTCGTGGTCGACCGCGTCAGCGCTGCAGCAGCCATGGATCTCGCCAAGAGCCTTGGCCTGACCAAGCTCGAGGCAGCGCTCCGTGAGCGAATCACTGAGATCTGCAAAGCCGACAAGTCGCGAAATTGCGAGGACCTGCGATGAGCGACAAACCCAAGGCACTGGTGCTGCTCACACAGGGCAGCGAGGAAATGGAAGCCGTCATCAGCATCGATGTGCTGCGCCGCGGCGGAATCGAGGTCACGGTGGCAGGGGTCGAAGGCGCCGTGCCGATTCGCTGCAGCCGTGGTGTGACGATCACGCCGGACGTCGGGCTCGATAGCGTCGACGGTGAATTCGACGTGCTGGTTCTCCCGGGCGGGGCGGAAGGCGCGCAACGCTTGGCAGCCTCTTCAAAGGTTGGAGAGCTTCTTCGCCAGCAAGAGCAAGGCGGGCGCTGGGTCGCTGCGATTTGCGCCGCGCCGATCGCGCTTCAGGCACACGGTGTCTTTCAGCATCATCAGCTCACCAGCCATCCGAGCGTGAAGAGCCAACTCGAAAGCTGGGGAGACTACAGCGAGCATCCGGTGGTCGCCGATCGCAAGCTGATCACGAGCCGAGGCCCAGGTACGGCGTTCCCGTTTGCCCTGCGGATCGTAGGCACGCTCACCAGCGCACAGCGTATGGTCGAAGTGCGCGCGCCGATGATGTTCCCGGTGCAGGTTTCCTAGCCAGCTGGTTCGGGTGGCTTCGTCACGCGCGGCCGAACGGAAACATTCGATCGAGCCACGTAAGAAAGCAGCTTCTGGATGGACGTCCCCGCCAAGAAGCCAGGGGCCGTTGGCGTCCGGTCGGGCTCTGGAACCGGTAGCGTCGCAACCAGGGCGCCGTCTCCTGCATGGCGAAACGTCACCTCGGGGCTCAGCGATTCGATCATGCGCTTCGATGCCTTGTTTTCCGCCAGCAACTCGGTGATGAACCAGCGAACGTCTCGCTCCCAGGCGGCTTCAATCAGGCGCTGCAAGAGAATCGAGCCCAGACCTTGTCCGTGGAACTCGTCCAGGACGGTGACCGCGGGCTCGGCCGTGTCCGGCTGATCCATCAAGCGCACGAACCGCGCGCTGCCTATGCCCTGGTCTGTGGACACGAAGCGACGACGAATCGCCCCCATTGCGAAATGGTTCACGCCGTCCACGTTGGTCAGGTACTCGAGCTCCCCCTCGGTCAGCCTGGATTTCGGCGACATGAAACGTGCATAGCGAGAATCGGGCGACAAGTGCTCGAAGCCTTCGCGAAGCATCTGTTTGTCCGACGGTCGCATGAGACGCAGCTGGACCCGCTGCCCATCGGTGAGATGAACGGTTTCTTCGTACGAGCCGTCGTACCGATAGCCCTGCCTTTGACCCCCCATGGCAGGAGGCAGCCTAGGCACGATCGAGGGCGCGGACAACCGCATCCATCGCCGCAGCCGCCCCGGTGCGAAGTCGGTGGTTTACGAGGTGTGAAACTTCGCTCGTGCCGGGGTTAATTTCGACGGTCAGTGCGCCGCGGCGCCGGGCATCGACCACCGGCTCGGCGATGTACGGAAACACGCTGGTAGTCCCGATGGAAAACACGGCATCGAACCCACGCATCAACTGCTCCTGCAGGATGCGCGCACGATCCAAGGGCAACATTTCGCCAAACAAGACCACTTCGGGCCTGACCAAAGACGCACACTCGGGGCAGGCGGGCGGAATGTCGAGACCTACGTAGCTCCGCACCCGCCAACGGTGACCGCAGTGCGTACACAATAGGCGATGCACGTCGCCGTGGATGTCGATGACCTGCGCGCTGCCCGCCGCATGATGCAAACCGTCGACATTTTGGGTCAGCGTCCAGACCCGATCGAACCGCTGCTCGAGCTCGGCAATGACGTGATGCGCCCGATTGGGGCCGGCATCGCGGCACGAGCTTTCGATTTGGTGGATGTACTTCCAGGTGAGCGCCGGATCACGCTGGAACATCGCCCCGGACAGCGCGGCCTCGATGGGAATGCCGTCGTCGGTTTCCTCCTGCTCGTAGAGACCTCCGATCCCGCGATAGGTCGGCAAGCCCGAGTCGGCCGAAATGCCGGCTCCCGTGATGAACAGGACGCTTCGGCTGCCTCGAAGCCGCTTGGCGATCTCGGAGATCTGCCGCTCGTCCATCGAGCTTGGTTATCGTATTATCGACGGATCGCCAAGCGGAGGGGCCCCCGCACTGGCGCTGTGGCGCGAGCTCCCTATGTATTTGCTATGTTCTTCAACTCCGAGAAGAAGCTCCGAATGCCCACAGCCGAGCAGGCCCTGCCGGGACGGGACACGAACATGCCGGTCGCGGCCCGTCATTTCGTCCTCGATGCTCCGCTCGAAGGCCCCTTCCCCGACGACACGCAGATGGCGATGTTCGGCCTTGGATGCTTTTGGGGAGCCGAGCGAAAGTTTTGGGAATCCAAAGGGGTCTTCACGACCGCGGTAGGCTACGCCGCAGGCCAGACTCCCAATCCGACCTACGAAGAGGTGTGCTCCGGCCTTACCGGTCACAATGAGGTCGTCCTGGTCGTCTATCGGCCGGCGGAAGTGAGTTACGAGGAGCTTCTCAAGCTGTTCTGGGAGAGCCACGACCCGACTCAGGGCATGCGACAGGGCGGCGACCGGGGAACCCAATATCGTTCTGGTGTCTATTGCTTTGATGACGTGCAGCGCCAAACGGCGACCGAATCGATGCAACGCTACCAGCGTGCACTCGAGGATGCCGGATACGGGCGCATCACGACCGAGATCATCGAAGCGCCGCCCTTCTACTATGCGGAGGACTACCACCAGCAATACCTCGCAAAGAACCCGGCCGGGTACTGCGGCCTGGGCGGCACCGGTGTAGGATGCCCCACGAAGCTCGTGGCGATTTGAGACCCACCAGCTAAGAGACGGATTTCACCTGGTTATATGTGCATCATCCAGGTGCTTTTTGGTTGACCTATCAGCGGGCTTTCCATGTATCCTGCGCCGACCCCCTGGGCCGCAAGTTGGGTGGAGGAGCCCCCGTAATGAAGCACAAACTACTGATGGCATGCCTCGTGACCGGCGTGCTGACGCCCGCGCTCGCAAGCGCCAATCCCGAACCAACGGCCTATGACTCCCGGAGCATTGCCATGGGTCTCACCGGGGTGACCTACCTCGACAGGGCCTCGGCGCTCGTGCTCAACCCCGCCAACCTCGAAGGTATCAACAAGCTCGGTTTCACCTTCAACTTCACCGCGCTGTTCGTAAACCAGCGGGCGCCGGTGCAAGGCCCCAACACCCGGTTGGATTCAGGCGTCGGCTTCGGCCCGTTGCCTTCTGGCTTCATCGCAGGACGGATTGCCCCACGCGTCGTCTTCGCCGGCGGCATCTACATCGAAACCGGCTACGGGTCGTCATTCAGTCAGGTGACTTGCCTCGATGGCGATCCGGTCGGCCCCGGCCCCGACTACACGCCCAACAACGATACCAACGCGGGTCCAGGCCAATGCACCGTCCCCACGCCTCAAAACCTCGACGTGACATTCTTCGTCGGCGAGTTCTCCACCGGCTTCTCGTTCCTGGCCCATGAGAAGTTCATCCTCGGGCTTGCGCTTCGTCTCCCGTTCTCGAAGCAGGTCGCCGACATCTATCAGAACATCGGTGCGGCAACCCCAATTCTTCCGAGCCCCACCTATGGACGCGTGAAGAACGACCTTGGCGGCGTGGGCGTCCCTTCGCTGCGGATTGGCTTCACCATCAAGCCGCATCGCAAGGTCCGAATTAGCGCGATGTACCGCATGGCCTCGAAGATCAAGCTCACGGGGACGACTGAAACCGCGCTCATCGCGGGGGCGGACCCCATCACGCTCGAGGCCGAAGCGGATTGGTTCATCCCGCACGCGATTGCCTTTGGTGTCTCGTATCAAGCCAACAGTCATCTGCTCTTGGCTTTCGAGGGTCGAGTCCAATTCCATGGGGCGAAGAACAGCGGAAACCAGAATCAAACCGTGACGGCGACCGACCCCGACGGTGTATTTCCCGACACACGAATCGTGGTGCCGTTCGGCTGGGAGAATGCTTGGAGCGCCAAAATCGGGTTCGAGTACAGGTTCACCCAGGACCTGCTGGCGCTTCGACTCGGCGTCAACGTCGCAAAGGGCGCCACCAGTGCCAAGTGGGCACAATACTTCACGCCGCCTCCCGCCCCTGCCGGTGTTCAGACGGTCACCGCAGGCCTAGGCTTTTACTGGGATGACCGCAACGACCCGAGCATCAAGGATAAGTACAGACTCGATCTCGGGGGGCTATTCGCGTTCACGAAAGATACGATCGGGAACGAGTTCATCGGTCAGCGGGCTCTCGTACCCGGCGGCGACCCCGACAATCCAATCGACAACCCCAGGATCTGTAGTGAGGACCAAGTCGTGCGCACCGGCTGCCCCGGCGAGTACCGGGTGTTTAGCTACTGGGCGTCCGTGTCGTTCACTCTGCAGTACTAGGCGGTGCAATTTCGACGCCGAGGATCGGCGCGTAGAGCGCACGGTCGCGGCGCTTCCACCAGTTGCCTGTGGCTTTGCGTTCGTCGCGGTTGGTGAGCTCGTAGCGATAGATGACGGCGCGAATCTGCTTCGGCGGCCGTTCCTCGAACGGGTTCTCGTCGAGGAGCCCGAGCACCGTCTGCTCACCCTGCAACAGCCGCCGCATCAGATTGCCGAGCCAGACGTTTCGGCGAAAGTCGCCAAGCGCAGCGAACCACATTTGCCAGTCTAGGCGCGGCTGATGCGGACTGTTCCAGACCGGCGCCCTGTCGAGCGGGCCTGGCTTGTAGCGGAACCGGTAAGGCCTCCAGATCTGGCCGTCGACGGTGCCTTCGATTTCGATCTCGGGACGCTCGGTCGTCATCACAGCAAAGAGGCCGTAATTGTTGAAGCTGCTGAACGGGTAGATCGGACGCAACCAACGTGGTGCGCCCGCGCCGAACGTGCCGGACACGAAGATTGCACCGGACACCAGGATCACGAGCGTGGGCGCGACACCCGGCCACGCGTTCCATTTGGTCTTGCGGTCGGGCACGGCGCTGACATCGAATCTGCCTCGATCAAAGCGCGCAAGGAGTCGATCGTCGAGGAGCGGAATGCAGAGTGCAATCGTACACAGGTTGAAGAACCCATAGTTGCCAGTGAGCCCGATTAGAATCATCAGAGCAACGATCGCGGCAGCGACGGTGCGGCGCGCCCAGGGCCAGGGCAAGAAGATAAGGACGGGCGCCCCGAGCTCGACCGCGAACATCAGCGCGCAGGAGAACCTCTGAAACCAGTCCGGCAGGAGGTTGGCGTACCATGCAAGCGCAGTCGGCAAAGGCTGCGTCCAGTAATGGTAGCTGAGCGCGCTGAGGTCCGCCCAGGCAGCGTCACCACTTGCGAGCTTCACCCAAGCCGATCGGAACACGAGTCGGAACAGAAGCCACCAGAGCGCCCATCGTGCGATCGGATGCGGAGCAGGATGTCCGCTTGGCCGATCCCATAGACGCAAGGGCACGAAGAAGAAGGCCGTGAACGAAACCTCGAGCAAAAGCACGTCCCACTGAAACGACATGAACGGCCATCCCAGGCTGACGAACGAGAGATAGGCGAACCAAGATACCGCGAGGGCAAGCTTCGGCACGAAGCCCAGGAGAAGCGCGAGCGACGCGAACACGCCAACCACGCAAACGGCGGTGATCACCGTGTCGCCGCTCCCCCACCAGAGCGCGCTCGGGTGCTGCCAGAAGCTGTGACCCGCGCTCTTGGCTTGCTCGACCAGCATCGAAATCGGCATCACCCCGCTGTCGCCAAAAAGCCCCTTCGCTTGGACGCCCAACGACACGAAGGCAATCAGAAGCACGCCTCCAAGCACCCGTGCGAAGAGCCAAGAGGAGGCGGCATAGGTTTGACGGGTGTCAGCGAGGGTCACGATTGCCGTGCTTATCACAGCGGCGGTGTCAGTGTCAGCGACAGCGACAGCGACAGCGACAGGAGCTCACCACGATACAATCGGAGAACAACTCGCGACGGGCGCGCTCACGATTGAGACCCACCGGGATCATCGCTGATCCCACGCAGATCCGCACGCCCCCGCGACGGAACCCCTCACAGCTGGGTTTGAAGTGCTAAGGAGACGCTTCGATGTCCACCGAGCCTAAGCCGCTAGCCCCGGACCAGGATTCGCACCTCTTGTCGCGCGAGTTTCTTCTCTTGCTCGGCGCGGTTTCGTTGTTTGGGTTCTCTTGGTCTTTCTATCTAATCCTGCCAAAGTTTTTCGCGGCCGAGCTCGGCATGGACGCTGCGGGAATCGGGCGCGCAGTCGCGATAGAAGGTCTCACGGCGGTTGCGGCCACGCCCTTGGTCGGCTGGCTGGTCGATCGCTACGGTCGGCGGCGTTGGCTGACCCTTGGCAACTTCATGCTGGCGATCACCGGAGCGATCTACGTATTTGTCGATCACGAAGGCCCTCTGCTCTACCTCGCACAGATGTGCTGGGGCCTGGGAATGGTGATGGGGTTCAACGCGGCGGGGACGATGACCGCGGACATCGCGCCTAGCGGTCGAATGGCACAGGCACTTGGCCTCTTCGGCGCGGCGAATCTCGGCATGAACGCGGTCTCCCCAACGATTGGGGAGGTCCTGGCGGATTCTCTCGGCTGGCAGCATGTGTTCGTTGCCAGCGCCAGCGCCGGCCTTCTCGCTGCGCTCCTCAGCACGCGATTGAAGGAGTCGCCTCGACATCAGCCTCAAGAACCGCAAGCTCGCCGACCGATCTTCGGAGGCTCGCTGATGCGCGTGTACGGCGCGACATTCGTGATGACCGCCGCGTTCACAGCGCTCTTCACCCTGCATCAGCCGTTTGCACTCGAGCTCGGCGTCACCGAGGTTCGAAGCTTCTTCATCGGTTTTGCGATCGTCGCGCTCACGGTACGGCTGGGCGGCGGCCGCCTCATCGATCGCTTCGGCGTGCTTCGCTCCTCGGTGATCGCGTTTTGTATGTATTCTGCGGTGCCGCCCATGCTCGGCATCCTCGGTCCCGGCCATCTCTTCGCGATCGGCGCCATGATGGGGTTCGGGCACGGAATCGCCTATCCCGCCGTCACGGCCCTCGGAATCGAACGTGCAGACGCATCCTCGCGCGGCATGGTGGTCTCGATCATCCACGGCGCGTTCAATGGAGGGCACGCATTTTTTGCGTATGGCCTGGGCCTGGTCGCGGCCGCGTGGAGTTACGGCACCGCTTTCTGGCTAGCCGGCGCGGTGACGTTGGGAGGGGCGTTCATTTTGAGCCTCGGCAGTCAAGCGAAAGTCGTTTAACGCCCACACCCGATGCCTTCCTTCTGCTATTTTCCAAGCCGGTAGTTGGATATGGCAGCAAAGCGAAGGGACGATGGAGAGCGCGCGGACGCCGACGCCAAGAGCAAGCTCAGCCGTCTTCTCGAAACGGAACTCGAGCTCGAAGCGATGCTCAAGCAGGCGAAGCAGGAAGCTAAGCGGCTCGTCGAATTGGCCGAGTCCGCGGCTGAGAATCGTGTCCGACAGTTCGAGTTACAACTCGAAGCAGAGGAAGCGATCGTCCGCGATCGAATCGCGCGCGAGCGAGACCAGGCCATTGACTCGATTCGAGAAGAAGCTCGACGGGAAAGCGACCAACTCGACGAGCTCGACGACGCTAAGGTCAATGAGCTCGCCTCGTACGTGTTGGATCTTCTATTGGGCCGGCCCGGATCGCGGGGTTCCGATTGATTCTGGAAATGTCCCGCATCCGAATGCTCGGGCCGAAAGAACAGTTGCAGTCGTGCCTGGGCTGTATCCAGGACGTCGGCCTGGTTCAGTTGATCGAACCCGCCGCGACCGAAGTCTTGAGGCCCCTCGGGCTCAACATCGAGCAGGCTCATCACTTGCGCAGCGTGCGCAAGGTCGTCGAAGACGTGGACACCGCGCTCGAGCTTCTTGGGGTGACACCGGAGCCGCCGAAAGCAGCCGAAGGATTCCCGCTGCCCAAGGCCGCCTTGATTGCAGGTAGAACCCGACGGCAGCTCGAAGCCTTGGCCGAGCAGAGTCAAGGGCTCGAAGAGGAGCGCGCCCTCATCCTGAAGTTTCGACCGTTCTTCTCGGCATTTCGAAAGATCGGTGACTCGGGTCTGGACCTCGACGGGATTCGGGTCTTCTACCTGGTGTTGAGGGAAGACGGGGAACAAGAGCTCCGCCGCATGCGGGCCGCGCTTCGCCAAGCCCTCGGAGATGGGTTCGAGCTCCTGAACCAGCCGTCCGAGTCCGGCGAATCCGCGATGCTACTGGCCGTGCCGACGGCAGACGCTGCGAAAGCCGAGGCACTGCTCAGTGAAGCGGGTGTCCAATCTCTCTCCCTCCCCGACCAGTTCGAAGGGGAAGGTGTGAGTGCGACGATTCGACGCATGCAGACTCGGCTGGATGAGCTGCCCGAAGCGCTCGCAGCGCTGGAACGGGAGCGCGCCCGAGTCGCCCGAGAGCGTGGGCGGGAGCTCGCGTGGATTCAAGCGAGTGTTCGGGATCACCTGGCAACGGTCGAAGCCATGGAGAAAGCCGTCGTGACGCAACGAGCGTTCGTTCTCGAAGGTTGGGTTCCCAAGGCGGCGCAGCGCGACCTGGAACGGCGGCTCGGCTCGTCCTGCGGGCCGGGGTTCGAAATCGAGACGGTCTCCTCCGAAGAGTGGTCCGGCGACACCGTCCCGGTCGTCCTCAACAACCCCCGTCTGTTTCGCCCGTTCGAAGCGATTACGAAGATGATGCCCCTGCCGAAGTACGGGACGGTGGATCCCACGCCGTTCGTCGCGGTTTTCTTCCCGATGTTCTTTGGGATCGTGCTCGGCGACATCGGTTACGGCACGATCCTAGCAGCGATATCGCTCATCTTGCGGATCAGGTCGCAAGCCGACACGACATTGCGATCTGTATCCGAGATCGGCCTTGCGTGCTCCTTGTTCTCGATCATCTTCGGCTTTTTGTACGGCGAGCTCTTCGGCGACCTCGGGCACCGGATCGGTCTCGATCCACTCATCTTCAACCGTGAAGAAGCGTTCTTTCCTTACCTGGGTTTCGCCGTCGCGCTGGGCCTCGTTCACATCGTGGTCGGCTTGCTGCTGGGCGCCGCGAAGATGTTTCGCGGAAACAAACGGCGCGCGATCGGCAAGGGCATGGCAGCCGTCATGGTCGTCGTCATCGCGCTGGCGCTCATGGCGGCGTTCGAGATGCTTCCCGAGCGGTTCTTCACGCCCTTGGTGATCACCGCGCTGGTCGCCCTCCCGGTTTTGATCATTGGCGAAGGCATTCTTGCGCCCATCGAATTCGTTTCCACGCTAGGCAACGTGCTTTCGTACGCGCGCATCATGGCAGTCGGCACCGCGTCGGTGATGATGGCGGTCGTCGCGAACCGAATGGTCGGAGCGTTTGGCTCGGTCGTAGTGGGCGTCCTGTTTGCCCTCGTCTTCCATCTCATCAATTTCGTCTTGGGCGTGTTCAGCCCGACGATTCATGTTCTGCGACTTCACTATGTGGAGTTTTTTGGAAAGTTCTACAGCCCGGGCGGTGCGCAGTACCGACCCTTTCGACATTGGTCCCGGCGCGAAAGCGCTTCCGACGAGAGGAGCGAGTGAGATGCAATTAGAGATGGTTTTCCTGTACCTGAGTGCGGCTTTAGCCGTGGGCATTCCGGCCCTCGCCACGGGTTGGGCTCAATCCCGCATCGGCCCAGCGGCCGCTGCGGCGCTTGCTGAGAAGCCGGAGCTCACCGTTACGGTCGTGCTTTTGATCGCCATTCCGGAGACGCTCGCAATCCTCGGATTCGTGATTGCGGTCTTGATCCTCTTGCAAGCAGGAGGCTGAAGCGGCTATGGCCGGTTCCGACCTCGATGCCGAATTGCGCCGCGCCGCCAATGAGACGGCCGAGTCCATTTTGGACGCGGCGCGGGGTGACTCCGAACGAGTTGCGTCCCAATCGGAACGGGCGATCGAGGGCAGGCGAAGGGAGCTCATGGAGCGCAAAGAGGCGGAGTACGGCGCCGACGCTCGCCGTGCGATCGCCGCCGAAAGGCACGCTGCCATGCGCGCCGTGCTCATGGCGCGGACAACGCTCGTCGATCGGGTGCTCGAGCGGGCCAGGGGGCTTCTCCCAGAAGCTGCGATGGACGAGCGCTACCTCGAGGCCCTAGGCGCCGAGCTGGCCGAGGCATGGATGTTCGTCGAGGGCGACGACGCTGTGGTGCGCTGTTCTCCAGTCCTCGAACCGGCCGTCCGAAAGGCGCTCTCCGATAGGCCGCGCGTCCGGGTCGAACCCGACGAAGAGATGGGCACGGGTTTCATCGTCGTGGGCGCCGGAGGCTCAGTCGTCGTGGACGGCCAGCTCGAAGCTCGGATCGGCCGCTTGGCATCCACGCTGGCGATCGAAATCCACGCGCGCCTGAAGGAGCTCTAGTGATGGCGAGGTACTTGGGCGATATCAATACTCGCGCGCGGGGGCTTCGGACGCATTTGCTTCCACCCTCGGAATTGGAGCGACTCGCGCGCGCCACGAGCCTGCCCGCACTCCAAAGGGAGCTCAGCTCGCTTGGGTTCGTGCGATCCGATGCGCCAGCGACCCCTGCAAGCCTGGAGAAGTCGATCCGGCATCATGCTGGACGCCAAATGAGGGTGCTCGATCGCTGGTGTGGCGATCGCCGCCGGTTGGCCTTGTCGGTGCTCTTCGAAGATGAGGATCGACGATCCATTCAGAGCATTTTGCGCGGCGCAGAGCAAGGGGTGGCGTCCGAAGCACGCATGGGGGGCTTGGTTCCAACCGCAAGCCTCTCGGAACGCGCTCTGTTCAGCCTCGCCAGTCAGCCAACCGCGGCAGACGTGGTTCGAATGCTGCTGCTGTGGAACCACCCTTTCGGCCCACCTCTCGTCGAGGCCGCGAGCCGGGCCCATCCTTCGCTCTTCGAGCTCGAAGTTGCGCTTCAGCGTGCGTTTGCCCGAAGAGCGTCGTCGCGAGCGCTGGAAGGTGGGGCGCAAATGGTCGAGTACGTCGGACAAGTCATCGACCTGATGAACGCCTGGTCCGCCTTGCTGCACTTCGCCGAGCGAGACCCGAGGATCGTCGAGCTGACGTTCGTTGAAGGAGGCCAGTGGCTAACGCGGAGGGTGTTCGAACAGTTGATGGATGTCGCGTCCCGCGAGGACGTCGAGAAGCAACTCGCATGGGAGCTCCGCAGCTCCGCCCTGGCGCACGTGTTTCGCCCAGGCCTCGATGAGATCGCCGAGTTGGAAAGCGCTGCGCTCCGAGCTCAGATCGCCTGGCAGAATCGCTCGATGCGAATCGACCCGAGCAGCGCTGCACCGGTGATTGGCTTCGTCATCGAGCTTCGCGCCCAAGTCCTGAGCATGAGACGCATCATTTGGGGCGTCGCCCTTCGGGCGCCTGCCGCCCTCATCCAAGGAGACATGGTGCTCACATGAAGGAGCAACGACTCGTGGTGATTGCAGGCCAAGGCTTGAGTGCCGGCTTCGCATTGGCTGGGGTGCCTGTGTTTGAAGCAAAAAGCGGCGCAGACGCGGCAGCGCAAATCGAGCATTTGGCGGAAAGCGAAGGCGCAGGCGTCGTTCTCATCGACGAACCGCTCTACCGGGACATTCCGGAAGAGATTCGGCGAGGCCTTCAGCGTTCCGCGCTCCCCGTCGTCATCCCAGTCCCCGGGCCGGACTGGACCTCGGAGGCCTCGGCTCACGAGTACATCGTCGAGATCCTTCGGCGTGCGATTGGCTATCGGGTGAAACTGCAATGACAGAAGCGCGCATCATCCGAGTCGCGGGCGCGATTGCGGAAGCAGAGCCACTTGGTGATACCGCTCTGTACGAGCTGGTCGAAGTCGGCGAGCGTCGACTGCTCGGCGAGGTGATTCGGATCCAAGGCGACGTCGCGACGATTCAAGTGTTCGAGGAAACCAGCGGCCTCGGGCTTCACGAGCCGGTTCGCCGCACCGGAAGCTCGCTCATGATTCGGCTAGGGCCCGGCTTGCTTGGTTCCATTCTCGACGGCGTCGGGAGGCCCCTCAATGGGCTCGCCGAGCGATCGGGCGACTTCATGGCGCCGGGGATGACAATGCCCACCCTCGACCCCGATGCGCGCTGGTCGTTTACGCCGACCGTGGCGGCGGGGGCGGACGTGAGCGGCGGCGATGTCTTGGGTGAGGTCGAAGAACGCCCCGGAATGGTACACCGGGTCCTGATGCCCCCTGGCTCCACCGGTCGAGTCGTAGACATCGAGCAGGGAACGTTCACGGTGACCGAAGCCATTGGGAGCTTGAGCGACGGCACCGCCCTAACCCTCTCGCAGCCATGGGCGATTCGGCAACGGCGTCCGTTCGCCAATCACCTGCCCGGCGACCGCCCCTTCATCACCGGACAACGCGTCTTCGATCTTCTCTTTCCCGTCATGGAAGGGGGTTCTGTGGCCGTTCCTGGCGGGTTCGGGACGGGTAAGACGGTGATCGAGCAGTCGCTCGCGAAGTACGCAAAGGCCGACATCATGGTCTACATCGGCTGCGGTGAGCGCGGAAACGAAATGGCGGAAGTCCTGCACGACTTCGGTCGCCTCACCGACCCCGAAACCGGCCGATCGATCATGGATCGGACGATCCTGATCGTGAACACCTCGAACATGCCAGTCGCAGCGCGAGACGCGTCGGTCTATTTGGGAATGACGATCGCCGAGTACTACCGGGACATGGGCTACCACGTGGCGATCCTCGCCGATTCCCTTTCGCGTTGGGCCGAGGCGCTCCGCGAAATCGCCGCGCGCCTCCAAGAGATGCCCGGCGAAGAGGGCTACCCAACCTATCTCGCCAATCGCATGAGCCGCCTGTACGAGCGCGCGGGCCGCGTCGAAAGCCAGGGGACGCCAACGCGAACCGGTGCGGTGACGTTCATCAGTGCGATTTCTCCACCCGGCGGCGACTTCGCTGAGCCCGTCACGCAGGCCTCCTTGCGAGTCGTCGGCGCGCTTTGGGCGCTCGATCCGCGCCTTGCCCACCAACGTCAGTTCCCCGCGGTCGATTGGGACATCAGCTACAGCCTCTACGCCGACGGTACCCGGGCATGGTTTTCGAAAGAAGGCGGAGCCGATTGGTCGGAGCTGAGGGTCGAAACGGTTCGTCTCCTGCAGCGCGATCGTGAGCTCCGCGAAATCGCGGGCCTCGTCGGGGTCGATGCGCTGGAGGATGAAGACCGCCTGGTGCTCGAAGGCGCGCGGATCGCGCGAGAGTTTCTCATCGGCCAAAACGCATTCCATCCACACGACGCCTTCTCGAGCGTGGAGAAGACCTACCAGCTCGTGAAGATGCTCTGGGCATTCATGCAGACCGGCGAAACGGCGCTGAAGGAAGGCACAGCCTTCGAGAAGCTCGACCTTGCCGCCGTTCGGGTCGCGTTCGGCGCCGTGAAGACCGCGGCGCCCGATGAATTGGGCGAAGAGATTTCGAAAGCCAAGCGCACCATCGCGGAGATGAGGCCGGCATGAAGCGCTTGGACGCACCCATCGCGCGAACCTATTCTGGTGCTGCCTCCGCGGCGGGTCCCTTGATTTTCGTCCGTTCCACGCGGCGCGCGAAGCTTGGCGAGTGGGTTCGCATCGGAGGCAGTGGCCAAGACGATCGACGTGGGCAGGTGATCGACGTGGGCACGGAGATCACGGTGATTCAGCTGTTTGAGGACACGCTGGGGCTCAAACCCGCGGACGCGGCGATCACCCTCACCGGCGAGACCGCCACGACAGTAGTCGGACAGGATCTGCTCGGGCGTGCGCTCAGTGGTACAGGCGAACCGCTCGACGGTCTCCCACCCTCGATTGGTGAAGCGCGTCTTCCGATTTGGGGCGCGCCCATCAATCCCGTTCGAAGGCAGCACCCGTCGGATTTCATCGAAACCGGCGTGTCTGCGATCGACGGAATGAACACGCTGGTGCGGGGCCAGAAGCTTCCCGTGTTCTCGGCGCCCGGTCTGCCCGGCGTGGAGCTCGCCGCCGACATCGTGGAAAACGCGCGCCCCGCACGCGGTGAGCCCTTTGCAGTGGTGTTCGCCGCCATGGGCATCACCGAGCGTGAAACGCAATCGTTCGTGTCCCGCTTTCTCGAGAGCGAAGTGATGCAGCGCACGGTGCTCTTCCTCAACCAGGCAAGCGACCCGACCATCGAGCGCCTGCTCACCCCGCGCGTCGCGCTGACGACCGCCGAACACCTTGCGTTCACCCATGGCATCCACGTTCTGGTCGTGATGGCCGACATCACCCACTACGCGGAGGCCTTGCGAGAAGTCGCGGCGGCGCGAGAAGAGATCCCTGGGCGGCGCGGATACCCTGGCTACATGTACACAGACCTAGCATCGCTGTTCGAGCGCGCTGGAGTCCTCAAGGGCGGCAGCGGCTCGGTCACCCAACTGCCCGTGGTCTCTCTGCCCGACGGCGACATGACCCACCCGATCCCGGACCTGACTGGCTACATCACCGAGGGACAAATCGTCTTGAGCCGGGAGCTACATCAGCGCGGGGTCTATCCACCCATCGACGTGCTCCCGTCCTTGTCGCGGTTGATGAATGCCGGCATCGGCGAAGGTCGAACCGCACCGGAACACCGCGAATGGGCGAATCAGCTCTACGCGGTTTACGCGCGCGGCCGCGAAGCCAAGCTCATGGCGGCAATCGTGGGAAGCGAAGGTCTCGCACCGGGCGATCGCCGCGCCCTCGACTTCGTCGACGCGTTCGAAACGAAGCTGATCAACCAGAGCGGCGTGCGCCGCTCTCTGCCCGAAACGATGCGAGTGGGCTGGTCGCTCCTCGAGACGCTGCCGCGCGACGAGCTCAGTCGAATCTCCGAGGCGACGTGGGCGTCGCGCCCAGGCACGGCCAAAGCCGAAGAGGCCAGCCAATGAGCACGCGCTCGGTCCCGCCGACCCGTTCCGGCCTCGTTCGAGCAAGCGCACAGCTCGGACGTGTTCGAAAAGGCCGCGAGCTGCTCAATCGAAAGCGCGAAGCCTTGATCACCGAGCTCTTCAAGAGCGCACGGCCGGCGTTGAACGCTCGCCAAGAGGTCGAGAAGCGCGCCAGCGAAGCCTACAACGCTTTACTTCACGCCCTGGCGGCGCGCGGGCACGCAACCTTGGAGAGCGATGCCTGGCCGGGGAGAGAGATCACGGTCGAGCTCGAGCACAAGCAGATCTGGGGCATCGTCGTGCCCTCCGTCGCTTCACACACACCGATTCTGCGTACCTTGACCGGTCGCGACACGGCCGCAGCCTCGATCGGCCCCGCCGCTGCACAAACCGCCACCGAGTTCGAGCGTCTGGTCGAGCTCGTCCTCGAAGCGCTTCCCAAAGAACAGCTGGTTCGGCGCCTTGGCGACGCGCTCGCCAAGGCCACCCGTCAGGTGAACACCTTGCAGCTACGCGTCGAGCCAGCGTTGACCGCGGAGCTCAGCTCACTCAAGCGAATGCTCGAAGAGCGAGAGCGCGATGAGCGTTCGCGACTTCGTCACGTCCTGCGACGCCGAAAGAAAACGGGCTGAGGCTCATCAGCACACGCGACGGCGCCGCCAATACAACATGCAGAGCCCCAGGGCCGCTAGAAGCACTCCGGTGTCGTGATCGGCCGGATTGACGAGCCGACAGCTGCAGCCACTGCTGCTCTCGCCCGGCTCGGGCGGCTCCGGGGTGTCGGCCGCTCGAAGCCAGACGTAACTGCCAACGGTGAGCGGAACGTTCGCGCGCACCACCTGATGCCGGTAGCGATCCTCACCTTCGGGTGGTGCTTCAACGCTCATTTCGTGCATGAACGGATCGCTGTCAATCGATAGGGTCTCCACAACGGCGCCGTTCTTGATGACCTGAAGGGCCTCGTCGGTCGCCGCCGTGACCCGGACCGAGAGAGTCGCACTGTCCGCAAACACCGTGTCGCCGACACGCTCTCCACTAAGCTCTGTTTCGAGCATTGGGCCATCGATCCCGTTGACCTTGACGACCGTGCGCGCATTCCGAACGCCATCCAGAATGGCGTCTACGCTCAGTCCATCCGCAAACACCATCGTCGTAGGTGTTCCAATGGGCTTGGTGATTGGGTTGTCGACCTGACCGGCGTTGTGATCGTCACTTCCGCCAAGCGCGGCGGCGTGCGACCCAAGACGACAGTACTCCTCCCAGAGGCCGATGGCGGCCCAAACCCCGGTCTGCACCTCGACTCCGTCTACGGCCCGCGGGTCGACCTCGAACTCCCATTCGCAGCCGATGCACTGCTCCCAGCTAGGCTCTTCCGGATGCGTCGGCGAAAAGAGCGCGCCTTGATCGTGATAGGCCTCGATCGCCGCTTCGACCGTTGCACCTCGAACGCCAACCTTGTGGTCGACCCACTCCGTGGCGCCGATACCACCTGCATGACCGGAATAGGTCGTCCATTCGACGCCGGGAACGATGAGCAGGTTTGGGAAGTCCGGCTGCACGCTCCCATACAGCGTGAGACCGCTGTTGGTGTTGTGCTCGGAGAGCATGATGAAATCCAGACCGACGTCGCGCGCAACCTCCAGCGTTTCTGCGATGGTCGGCCGAGCATCGCCACTTTGGCGGGAGTGCACGTGGAAGTCGCCCGCATACCATCGCGCTTCGCTATCGAGAACGCCCGGATCCTCGTAAGGCATGCGGGGCTGCGGAGGCAAGGTCGGCTCCGTCCGAAGAATGATGCAGATGTCGTACTCGGCTGGCGTCTCGACGATCTTGGCCTTGCCGACGACGACCTCCCAAGTCCCCATGGGCATGGGTCCCGGCACGTAGCTTCTCGATGCTGCTTCGACTCCTACGACGGCAGGCTCGCGGTTGCCTCCGCCCCAGCCGCGAAACCCGTTCGGGTCGTCGAGCCCCCAGTCGAGAATGTTCTCGGAGGAGAGGTTATCGTGCCGGACTTCGATTTCGGCGATGCCCTCCGGGACCTCGAAGGGAAGAAAGAAGTGGGTCTCCGCACCGTCGGGCACGGTGCCTTCGATGCGCTTCGAGCAGGGTTCCTGTGCACGGGCTACGTTGGCGGCAAGCACGAGACTGGCAGCAAGCCAAACTAGATGTAACGGCATTGGCGTCCATTGGAACGCACATTGGGCGCGGCTTCAAGCGCTAAGAACCGGGCATCGTGTGCGAAGACGATGCTAGGCTGCAGCAGTGGCACCGGTCCTCGATCTCCAGGTCGAAACCTTCACCCGTGACGGCGTTGCCATCCTGCGGGGCATTCGCTGGCAGATCTCGCCCGGAGAGCACTGGGTGGTTCTCGGCGCCAATGGGGCGGGCAAGAGCTCGCTGCTTTCGATCGCAGCGGGCTACGAGTGGCCCAGTAGAGGTCGCGTTGCGGTTCTCGGCGAGACCTATGGCGAGTGCGACATGCGCGCCCTCAAGGAGCGGATCGGCTGGGTCAGCTCTGCGCTTTTCTCCTGGCTACCTGGGCGCCAGAGCGCGAGGCAAGTCGTGGCGACGGGCATCCACGCGACCATCGGCAGCTGGCACGAGCTAAGCGCCGAAGACCTCATTCGAGCAGACGACGCCCTCCGCAGCATCGGTGCGTTCGCATTCCGCAATAAACGTTACGGCGTGCTTTCGCAGGGCGAAAAACAGCGGGTGATGATCGCGCGCGCGCTGGTCACGAAGCCGGACCTCCTGATCCTCGACGAACCGTGCGCCGGCCTCGACCCCGGTGCCCGGCAACGCCTGATCGACGACGTCGATCGACTGTGCGCAAAACGCGGTGGCCCTACGCTGATCTTGGTCAGTCACCACGTCGAAGAGATTCCAGGCCACGCCACCCACGCCTTGCTCCTGAAGGAAGGCGCCCTCCTAGCCTCCGGCCCGCTTCGCGAAGTCCTGACCGAAGCACTGCTCACCGAGCTCTACGAGTATCCCTGCAAGCTGGGGACCGCCAACGGCCGCTGGTGGCTGCAGGGCCACTGACGCTCGCGCTGCTACTTCAGTAGCCCTTTACCAGGCACGTAGTTGATCTCCAGCCGGATCCCATCCGGGTCCTCGAACAAAATGGAGTAATAGCCCGGAGCCCAGTTGGCCTCTTCGGGGCCGTGAATGATCGTTGCGCCCAGGCTCTTGACGAGCTCGTACGCTTCGTCGACGCCTTCCCGGCTGCGGGCGCGGAAGCAGATGTGGTGGAGGCCGACCCGGTCTTGGTCAAATCGCTGGCCACGATTTTCTTCGGGCGCCTCTCGAATCGCGAAGCCGGTTCGACCGCCGACGCAGTAATAGGTCCCCGGAATGTCCATGACGTTCTTCAAGCCGAGGAAGGGCAGGAGCTCACTGTAGAACGCGCGGGCCCGATCGAAGTCGCCCACGGTTACGAAGGTATGCGCGATTCCGTTGATCTCCATGGGCCCTCCTCAGCGCAGCTCCGACGATCGCTTCCCGAGTAGCGAGCGCGCGACGATCAGTAGTTGGATTTGCTGGGTACCCTCGAAGATATCGAGAATCTTCGAATCCCGCGCCCACTTCTCGATGAGCTCGGCTTCGGAGTAACCGAGGCTGCCACAGAGCTCCACGCAGCGAAGGGTAATTCGATTGCCGACGCGCGCGGCCTTGGCCTTGGACATCGACGCTTCGGTCGAGTTGGGAATTCCATTGTCCGCCATCCACGCGGCCTTGAGCATGAGGAGCCGGCCCGCTTCCCAGTCCGCTTCCATTCGGATGAGCTCGGCCTCGGCGGCGCTCTTGGCGAAAAGCGGGCCCCGGTAACGAACCTTGATGCCCTCCTCTTCGAGAAGCGCGCGGGTGTGCTCGAGCGCGGCACGGGCCACACCAACCGCCATCCCCGCCACGACGGGCCGCGTGTTGTCGAAGGTCTGCATCACCCCGCCGAAACCCGTTTTCGCTTCGATGTCGGAGCTGCCGAGCAGGTTGTCTTTGGGAATGCGGCACTCGGTGAGCGTGATGCTCGCCGTGTCCGAAGCCCGAATGCCCAACTTCTTGTCGAGACGGACGACCTCCATTCCGGGCGTCCCATGCGGCACGACGAACGATTTGATCGCCGCGCGTCCAAGATTTCGATCGAGCGTCGCCCAAACGACCACCGAGTCCGCCCGGCTTCCAGCCGTCACGTAGATCTTCTCCCCATTGAGCACCCACTCGTCGCCGTCGAGTCGAGCTGTGGTGCGGATGTTGGCCGAGTCCGAGCCGGCGCCGGGTTCGGTGATGGCCATGGCGGCCCAGACGCCCGCGAAGCGCTCCTTTTGATCGGCGTCCGCCACCGCGGCAATCGCGGCGTTGCCGAGACCTTGACGCGGAATGGACAGCGCGAGACCCACGTCGCCCCAGCAGAGCTCCGTCAGCCCGAGACAGGTCGTCATGTTGCCGCCATTGCGCACTCCCCCATTCGCGCCCGCTTCGCGTTGTAGCGCATCGACACCGGCGCCTTGTGGTCCGCCACCGGCGCTCAAGCCATCCATGAGCGCCGCCAGCATGTCGAGCTCCTTTGGATAGTCGTGCTCGGCGCGGTCGTATTTGCGCGAAATTGGTCGAAAGATGTGCTTGGCAACCTGGTGCGCCTGGTTGACGACGAGCTTGAGGTTCTTTGGAACTTCCAAATAGATCATCTGAATCCCTTAGAGCAGCAGATTTCCGTCCATCACACCGATGGAACGAAGCTGTCGATACCAGAGCTCGACCGGATGGTCCTTGATGAAGCCGGCGCCCCCGAGCAGCTGGACTCCATTGGTCCCAATCTCCATCGCCTTCTCGGAGCAGAGCGTCCGCGCCAGGTAGGCTTCCCGACGGCACCTGAGGCCGGCGTCGATACGCCCGGCGGCGCGATAGACGAGCATCCGCATCGACTCGAGCTCGATGCCAATGTCGGCCACCATGAACGCGACCGCCTGCCGATGTGAAATCGGCTCTCCAAACGCAAGCCTCTCGTTGCAGTACGGAATCACGTAGTCCAGCAACGCCTGCGAGGTTCCAAGCGCCATCGCGCCCCAGGCGATACGCGCGCGATTCATGCCGTCGTCGTAGGCGGCTTTGCCTTCGGCCTTCAGAGCCGCTTCGCCTCCCAGCAGCGCTTCGGAGCCAACCCGAACCTTGTCGAGCTTCAGGCGGCCGAGGCTCGCTGATCGCAGTCCCATCGCCGGCTCGTCGAGCGTTTCGACCCCTTCTGCGTCGCGCTCCACCAAGAAGAATCGCGGCCCGACCTTGGGCACCTCCGCAGCGACCAAGAAATAATGCGCGCGATCCGCCAAGGCCACCATCGATTTCTCGCCACTGAGCTCGTAGTCCGAGCCACGTCTCTTGGCGGCGGTTCGCAGTGCACCCGGATCGAAAAGCGGATGAGGCTCCACGACTGCCACAGTCGCTGCGTTGCTTTCCCCTTCGAGCAAGGAAGGAAGCAAGCGCGACTGCTGCTCGTCGCTCCCCCAATGGACCAGCGCGTTGACGAACGACAACGGGGAGAGCGCGGCGTAGGCCAGGCCCATATCTCCGCGTGCAAGATCTTCGACGATGAGCATCTGAGAAACGGCAGACACCCGCTCGGCCGCCCCACCGAGCACTTCGGGCACCGACATGGCGAAGGCCCCGAGCTCGCCAAACGCGTCGAGAAAGCCGTCGGGCGTCGACGAGCGATCATCGGCTTCTCGGGCGGCGGGCTGCATCACGTCATCGGCGAACCGCCGAAGCGTGTCCCGCATCAACTGCTGTTCTTCGGTGAGGCTCAGGTCGAATTTCTGTGAGCTTCGAGGCCGACCGTCCGTGCGCTTGGACGAAAACCGCTTCGCCGCTCTTGCGGCGGTCTCCGCCGCACGCTTGGCGCCTTCGTAGACCAGCTTCTGAGCCCGATCCTCGAGTCCGAGTCGTTCGACGAGCGGCGAGTCGGCGATGCGGTTGAGCACCCGCAGGCTGCTGCCCATCATCTCGTTCAGGATCTTTTCATTGTCCACCGACGAAGGCTGAGCCGCCGCCGAACGGTGGTCAATAGGCGGTTGGCAAGCCTGCAGCCCGTCCCTGCGACTCTACGCTGGCCGCCGGTGCGGAGGTTCGGGTTTCGCCCGGCCCGGCCCGTGTATGGTGCCGCGTGCTCAGCGGCCTCGACGAACTGCTCGTCACGGCGCTGGCGCGCCTCACGATTGGAGGCGGCATGTGGATCCGGCGCCGCGCGCAATCGCGGTCATCTCGGCCGCGTTTACCGTAGCCGACCAGGAGGCCCTGCTCAAACTGCCATTCCTCTGCGCGATGATCGCCCGATGCGTGAGCACCGTGAATACATGGAACTACCGAAGGTTTCCGTCCGCTTGAACATCGAGTCGCCAGCAGCAAAATTGGCATCATGGGGCGAAGAATTTTGCTGGTCTGTGCTTTGTTGTTCGGGGCATGTGGGGAATCGGCGAGTAACACGGACGGCACCGGTGGCATCGTTGGCACTGGCGGCAATGCGGGTTCCGGTGGCATGGCCGGTGCGGGCGGCATGGCTGGCTCGGGTGGCATGGCCGGCGCAGGTGGAGACGCGGGCGCCGGAGGCGGCAACACGTCGGTCGACTTGGTCGTCACGCCTTTCATTTCTGGCCTGACTAAACCATGGGACATCGCTTGGCTGCCCAATGGAACCGTGCTGGTCACCGAGAGGTCGGGCCCACTCAACGTGTACGTCGATGGAGTCGATTCGCCGAGTTTCGCCATCGCACCGACCGACCTCGTCGCGAACGGCGAGGGAGGCATGCTGGGCCTCGAAGTCGATCCCGACTTTGCGAACAACGGATACGTCTACGTGTGCATGGCCTCCGATGCGGGCACCGCGACCGATGTGCGCTTGGTGCGCTACGAGCTCCAGACACCCAACGGAGACTCGGTGGTCGACCGAACCGACATCGTGACCGGCATGCCCTACAGCAGCGGACGTCACAGCGGCTGTCGGCCTCGCTTCGGCCCCGATGACTACCTCTGGGTGGGCACCGGCGATGCCGCGATCGGGACGACACCCCAGGACGACGACTCTCTCGGGGGCAAGGTGCTTCGCATCGATCGAAACGGCAACGCTGCGCCCGACAACCCGAGCGGTCGGCGCTGGTTCTCCAAAGGCCATCGCAACATTCAAGGCATGGCGTTTCGCGCCTCGGACGATCTAGGCGTCTCGGCAGAGCACGGTCCGTTGATCGACGACGAAGTCAATCTGCTCGTGGCCGGCAACTTCGGCTGGGACCCGGTGCCCACAAACGGCGGGCCACAATACAATGAATCGGTTCCGATGACAGACCTGGTCGCGTTCCCCGATGCAATCGAGGCGATCTGGTCGAGCGGGTCCTCGACCCTGGCGCTGTCAGGCGCGACCTTCATCGAGGGAAGCCAATGGGGTGACTGGGACGGCGTGCTCGCCGTGGCAACCCTGAAAGCCGCGCACCTTCACGTCTACTCGGTGAGCGCCCAGGGAGAAGTGACCAATGATTTCCGTGTGATCGAAGACCGTGGACGACTTCGTTCGCCGCGACAGGGCCCTGACGGCCTCTTGTACATCACCAACGATGGCGGCGGCTCTGGCGGCCAAGTGCTTCAGGTGAGCCCCCTGTTGTCGCCGTAGCGCTAGCGCAGCTGCCCGACCCGTCGATACTTCCCTTCGAACATCTCGATCCATTCTTCGAGCTTGTCGAGCTCTTCGGGTTCCAAGCCTTCGAGGTCTCCGGTGAAGAGCTCTGCGTCGAACGACACCTTCGCCAGCGCGCGCGTGCAGTCTCTGCCGGCGAACATTCCGTAGGGCCCACCAGGACCGTAGAAATCTCGTCCGCGCGTCACGTCGTAGACCTGGCCGCGAATGCCGATGAGGAGCGGCTTGCCTGGATCGGACCCGTCGTAGGCGGCCAGCTCCTGTAGCGAATAGTCGCGCTCCTCCGCTTCGGGCAGAGGCGCCGCCGGCTTCTTCTTCTTGCCGAACAACCTCGCAACGAATCGGCCTAGACCCATGCCCGAGACCTACGATGAATGCAGGCCCCGGACAATACGGACAATCGGTTGGTCGCGACGAACCGGCGCTACTCGGTCAGCGCCCCCGCGCCACCCATGTGGTAGCCCTCTTCGCCGTGCAGGTTGGTGTCCAAGCCTTCGCTCTCTTCGTCTTTGCTGACGCGGAGACCAATGGTGGCGTCGAGGAGCTTCAGAATCACGAACGTGACGATGATCGAATAGGCTGCAGCCGCGAGGACGCCGATGATGTTCTCGATGAAGAGATCGCTGTTTCCCCCGATGAGTCCATCGGTTCCACCCCAGACCGCGCTCGCGAACACCCCCGTCAAGATCGCGCCGAGCGCGCCACCGACACCGTGAATGCCAAACGCGTCGAGCGCGTCGTCGTAGCCAAGCGTGCCCTTGAGCAACACGGCGCCGTAGCAAATTGGCCCCACAATCAAGCCCATCAGCACCGCCGAGATTGGGCCGACGAAACCGGCCGCCGGCGTAATTACGACTAGACCGGCCACCAAGCCGGAAGCCACGCCGAGGGCGGTTGGCTTGCCCTGCTTGATCCATTCGACGATCGCCCAGGCAAACGCGGCAGCGCCAGCGGCCAGGTGCGTGTTGACCAGAGCGAGCGCGGCGTTGTCGTTCGAGGCAAGCGCGCTGCCCGCGTTGAAGCCGAACCAACCGAACCAGAGCAGGCCTGCGCCAAGCAAGGTCAATGTGAGATTGTGGGGCGGCCCAGGTCGACTCCGGCGACCGATGACGAGTGCGCAGACCAAGGCTGCCACGCCTGACGAAAGGTGGACGACCGTGCCGCCGGCAAAGTCCAGGGCACCGCGGGCGCCGAGCCAGCCATCCGGACCCCAGACCCAGTGGCAAATGGGGTCGTAGACCAGCGTTGCCCACAACAAGATGAAGAGGAAGTACGCACTGAACTTCATTCTTTCGGCAATCGCGCCGGAGATCAGCGCCGGCGTGATGATCGCGAACATCATCTGAAACGCCATGAACAAGATGTGTGGGATCGTGGAGCCCTCTTGCGGCTCGAGACCCACGCCGTTCAGGAAGGCGTATTCGAAACCGCCGATGAAGCCTCCACCCGCGTCCGAACCGAACGCCAGCGAGTAGCCAATCACCACCCACTGCAGCGTGATGATGCCCAGCGCGATGAAGCTGTGCATGAACGACGACAGCACGTTGCTGGAGTTGACCATGCCGCCATAGAAGAGCGCCAAGCCCGGTGTCATGAGCATCACGAGTGCACACGACACCATGAGCCATGCCGTATCCGCCTGATTGAGAGCGTCCATCCCCGGTTCCTCCTTCTGAAGTTGGCAGAGCCTAGATCCGCGCTGTTTCGGTGGGATGTGTCGTGCGTTTCCGGCTTGTTTCAAAGCCCAAGAGCTTGCGGAGGTCTGAAATTGCTGGGTTTTTCAACTCTTTGCGGGGGTGCATGGAGCGGAAATTTCGGTTACAACTCCCGTCCGGCAGGCCACATCCGGGGAGCGGGTGGGAACGGCGGCCGACAACACAAGAGAGGCAAGATCAATGGAATCCGCAGCTGAGTTCTTCGAGAAATTTGAGAAGAGAGCCGCCGAAAACACCGACGCGGCCACCGCCCCCAACGCGATCTACCAGTTCAACATCACCGGCGACGGTGGTGGTGAGTGGAGCTTGGACTGCACGAAGGGCACGACCAGCGGCTTCGTCAGCAAGGGCACCCATGACAGCCCGGGTGCGACCATCACCGTGTCTTCCGAAGATTGGCTCGGCATGCTCAACGGCTCGCTGAATCCGATGCAGGCCTTCATGTCCGGCAAGATCAAGATCGATGGCGACATGACCCTGGCCATGAGCCTCCAACAGGTGATGAACCTCGCTCAAGACTGAGTCGTCCGTAGTTCTAGAATAGGATTAGGGTGGCTTCTGTTTTTGGGGCCACCCTTTTTCGTGACTCAATGCCATCAAGCAACAGACCAAGCGACGCCTCCCGTACCAGGCTCAGTCCGGAACAACGCCAACAACAGTTGTTGCGCGTCACGTCGGACATCATCGCTGCCGACGGCGTCGACAACGTGCGCATTCCATATGTCGCCGCGGCGGCAGGCATCACCAGGCCGGTCGTTTACAAATTTTTTCCGAACCGACACGAGCTCATCAAAGGCGTGCTCGAGGACTTCCTCGACGACTTCGCACGCCGCACGCCGAACATCCTGGAAACCGACGGTGATGCGGACATCGCAACGATCGCAAGCGGCTTCATCGACGCCGCCTGCGATACCATCGAAGCCAAGGGCCCCGGAGGCTGGCAATTGCTTCGTTCCGTTGGTCCAGATCAGGAAATCTCCGCGATCAGCAAGGATTTCCGTGGGCAGCTCGTACAGCCGTGGCTCATCCCGCTTCGCGAGCTCACGAGACTTGATGACGCCGAAGCCCAAGCGCTCGCCGACATGATTTTGACTGGCGCCGGTGAGATGCTGCAGCGTTGGATCGAGGGTGAGTTTTCGCGTCAGCAAGTCGCCACGCTTTTGGGGCGCATCATCCTCGCGGTCCTGAGCGAGTTCACAGAGTAGCGGGTCGATGGTTTCCCAGATATTCGACGCGTCCAAGTGGGCTGAGGTACCAGGCTTCGACCTCCAAGATATCACCTATCACCGCGCCAAAGGCCACGGCACGGTGCGCATCGCCTTCGACCGGCCCGAGGTGCGGAACGCGTTTCGCCCTGGCACGGTCGACGAGCTCTACAGGGTGCTCGACCACGCGCGACAGACCTCGGACGTCGGCTGCGTGCTGCTCACGGGCAACGGGCCTTCCACGAAAGACGGCGGCTGGGCGTTTTGCTCGGGTGGCGACCAACGGATCCGCGGCAAAGACGGCTACAAGTACGAGACCGATTCCGCCGGAGAGATCGACCCGGCTCGACTCGGTCGCCTGCATATCCTCGAAGTGCAGCGCCTGATCCGTTTCATGCCAAAGGTCGTCATCGCCGTGGTGCCTGGTTGGGCGGTCGGCGGGGGGCACAGCCTACATGTGGTTTGCGACCTGACCATCGCGAGCGAGGAGCACGCCGTCTTCAAACAGACCGACCCCGACGTCGCGAGCTTCGACAGTGGCTACGGCTCCGCGCTCCTCGCCCGGCAAGTGGGTCAGAAGAAGGCGCGCGAGGTCTTCTTCGTGGGCCTCAACTATAGCGCCGAGGAAGCGGCCGAGATGGGGATGGTCAATGCGGTGGTGCCCCACGTCGATCTCGAGAATTTCGCCCTCGGCTGGGCCAAGGAAATCAACTCGAAGAGCCCGACGGCGATGCGGATGCTGAAGTTCGGCTTCAACATGGTCGACGACGGCCTGGTCGGTCAGCAGCTGTTCGCCGGAGAGGCTACCCGTCTCGCGTATGGCACCGAAGAGGCCCAAGAAGGCCGGGACGCCTTCCTCGAAAAGCGCCCGCAAGACTACAAAAAGTTCCCCTGGCACTACTGAGCCAGAGGCGATCGCCAACAAAAACCTGGATCTGAGGTACACTGTCCTTTGGACCCAGAGCAAAAACGTGCCAATTGAGCACATCGGAGAACGGAGTAAGTCATCTCAAGCAAGATATTCGTAGGGAACCTCAACTTTGCCACGACCGACCAAGAGCTGCGTGAGCTCTTCGGAGAGATCGGTGAGGTCGTTGACGTTCACATTCCAAAGGACCGCGAATCCGGCCGCCCCAGGGGGTTCGCATTTGTTCGATTCGCAGCGGAAGAGCACGCCGCGGAAGCCGTCGAGAAGTTTCACGGTCGCGAAGTCGGTGGTCGTGATTTGCGGCTCGATATCGCCGAAGACCGCCCACGGCCTCCGCGTCAGCGCCGTGATTTTGGTGGACCTCCGCCCGACCGCTACGATCGCGGCGGCGACCCGGGCGGTGGCGATTTCGATCGTGGTGGAAGTTACGACCGTGGTGGCGGCGACGGCCGCTCGTACGAGAGGCCGAAGAAGCCCAAAGGCAGTCGCCGAGGGCTGCGCGGCAAGAAGCGAAGCCTGTAGCGGCGTCTTGCTCGCGACGTTTTGCGCCTCTCGAGGACCGCGACGACCTGGGTGACGGCTTAAAAATCTCGGGCGAGGTGTGAACCCCGCCCGAGTGCCCGTTTTTGTTGTACCCCCAAGGAGTATGAACCCGATTCACCATGTCGGAGGGTCGCTAAACAGCCGCCGACAGTCCTACGGTAAAGCTCCGGAAACACGGTTGTCAACAAGTATTTTGGGTTACATTAAAAAAAGGGGTTCCCGGGCACCGAGATGAGCGCGGAGATCGCACTGCTGATCCGGCTTCTAGGGGTGCGGGCGGCAGCCCTCTGGTATGGTTCATTCGGCGAATGCAAGGGGGACAATCGAGCTTGGCGAGCCTTGGCCTGGGCCATGGAGAATCGGTGAAGTTCTCGATTCGCGGCGAGTGCATGCGATCGATCAGCGATGGCCAGTCTGTGCAGGTGCGCAGGCAGCGGCTCTACCTGCCCGGTGACGTGATCGTGGTGCGGCGCCGCGACGACTGGAACGCGCATCGATTCTTGGGCTACGCACCGAGCGTTCACGGCCTGGTGGCACTCACCCAGTCTGACGACGCTGCCAAGCGGGACCCTGCGGCCCTCGCAAGCGCCATCGTCGGACGGGCAACCTGCGAGGTCCGGGCCTCAGATCGGCTGTCAGCGCTCGGCAAGTATGCTCGCGCCATGATTCTCCGAGTGGCTGGGGTCGGCCGATGAGCGCACTGAGCATCGAGTTCGCCGGGTCCCGCTATCGCTTCGCCGGCCTGAACCCAGAGCAGGATGGCCTCGTACGTTCGCGATTTCAGCCCTTGCTGCGCAGAGACGAGGCGAAGCCGGATGTTCGAATCGACATCCACTTCAACCCCAATTCAGCTGCATTCATGCGGAGGCCGCTCGGGGCAGTCGAGTATCCGGTTGCAGTGGTGCATGGCGACGAAAGCATCGCCGTCGCGGGCATCGGCTTCACCGCCAACGTCGACCGCAACCCGTTTCGTGTACAAATGCAGACGTGCCAGAGCGACGAATGGTTCTCCGCGGCCTTCGAGAACGTCTTCCGAATCGTGGCCTGCTATCGACTCTTCGGCGAGGGAGCGCTGGTCATGCACAGCGCGGCGTTCAACGACGGAGCTCGGGGGTTCCTCTTCTGTGGGCGCTCCGGAGCAGGCAAGACCACCATCTGCGGCCTGGCCGACGAGCTGGAGCTCGAGATTTTGAGCGACGAGCTGAATGCGATTCGGCCAGCAGGCGGTTCGTTCGAGCTTCTGGCCATGCCGTTTGCGGGCGAATTTGGCGGGGCGCCCCGGCGGCACCCACCCTACCCAGTTACCGGCCTGCTCGGCCTCAGCCAGGGCAGCGCGCCGTCGGTGAGCCTCTGCTCGAAAGCCGAAGCGGTGTCGCGTATCGTCGCCTCGTGTCCGTATGTGAATGCCGACCCTTGGCTCGTCGACAGGCTGACTTCGCGCGCCGAGGAGCTCGTGGAGTGCCTACCGCTTCGCGTTCTCACCTTCGCAAAGGATACCCGTTTTTGGAGCGTATTGGACAATGAGTACCCAGAGCCAGCAACAGCGGTATCGCGTTGATCCGCACGCGAGGTTTCGCGTGATGGACGACGAAGGGATCTTTGTTCTGCAAGAGGCCGGCGAGGTCCTGGTCGTGAACGAGGTCGGCGCCTTCATCGTCCAACAATTGCAAGCCGAGCGCAGCGTCGATGAGGTCGTCATGGCCATCACCGATCGCTACGCCGTCGACCAGGATCGCGCGCGGGCGGATGCACGGTCTCTTCTCGACGCGCTTCTCGAGGCAGGCGCGATCAGCCAAACATGAGTTACTCGAATACAATCAAGCGCGCGTGGGCCGGAAACCGACTGATGTCGGTGCTCTTGGAGCTCACCTACGCCTGCAACCTCGACTGCACATTTTGCTACAACGATCTCGCACGCGACGGACAGCAGCTCTCTCTCGAGCAATACCGGCAGCTCCTGGACGACCTGGCCGAGCTCGGGATCCTCAACCTCTCGTTGAGCGGTGGGGAGCCGCTAGCTCACCCCCGCTTTTTTGATATCGCGAACCATGCTCGTAGCCTCGGGTTCGTCATCCGGCTCAAGACCAACGGCCATGCCGTCAGACCCGCGACGGCCGAGAGAATTCGGAACGAAGTCGACCCGTTCGTCATCGAAGTCAGCATCCACGGTGCCAGTGCAGAAACGCACGATCGGCAGACCCGCGTGGCCGGAAGCTTCGAGCGTCTGATCGACAACGTTCGAACGATGAAGTCGCTTGGGCTCCGCGTGAAAGCCAACAGCGTCCTGACTCGGTGGAACGAGGACGAGGTCGAGGGGATGCTCGCGCTCTACGATGAACTCGGTGTCCTGTTTCAGATCGACCCCGAAGTGAAGCCGAGAGACGATGGCGATCGGGAGCCATTGGCTATTGAAGCAAGCGTAGAAGGCCAAGCTCGCTACCGTCGCGCACTCGAAGCGCGCGCGAACAGAGACGACCCAGACATCGATACCGCATCGCGTGAAGCGGGGCGGGAGCCGCGCGTCGCACGGACCGACAAACACTGTGGCGCAGGATCCAACAACATTGCGATCGATCCGTATGGAAACGTGCTGCCCTGCGTGCAGTGGCGCGTTCCCGTCGGCAACCTGCACGATCAGCGAATTGCCGAGATCTGGGAAAAATCCGTGGGGCTACAGGATGTTCGGGAAACGACCAAAGCGGCGCGGCGCATGCTCGAAGGTCTTGGCGACGCCGCGGTACGCTCGAATTTCTGCCCGGGTGCAGCCCAGGTCTACTCGGGTGACCCTCTTGCGCTCTACCCGGCGGTCGAGCAGAGGATCGCCGCGTCGGCTCGCGCGCGGGTCCGACTTGCTGTATTGTAGCGACGAGGGGAAACGTGGAACGGAAGAACACCAGTAGCTCAGGCGAAGGGTCCAAGCGGGAGCCGTATGAGCCGCCGCGGATCGTGTACCGCGAGCCCTTGGAAGCCGTGGCTGTCGCCTGCACGACGGCGGGCGCCAAAGGCAACCCTGGCGCATGTCCGATCGGCCCGATTTCGTCCTGAGCGACGAATCGGGGCGTCAGCGCGGTCGAATCTTCTGAAGAAGCGCCCGAGCGCCCGAGCGAGCCGCCCGTGGGAGGGAGTCATTCAGCAAGTGCGCGACCAGAGCGCCGCTGCGCGAGCCCGCAGGTGCGTCCTGCAAGCTCGAGGATGCAAACGCCGCAATGCATCTACCGATCGGGTCGAACGGGAGCCAGCTGTGGACCTGCCCCGCAAACGGCTCGTTCATCGTCTGGTGAACCAAGGGCAGCACATACCGCGAGACACGCCGCATCCCACAGAGCACGAGGTGCTGCGCGACAGTTTCCGGTGGCGCATTGATCCGGCTTGCCATTCGGGCGATCTCGTCGAGAGGGCCGGTCGCCCGGCCATCGAGATGGTCGCTACCAAATTTGCCAATGAGGTGTGCGTAGACGTCGAGCGGTGAGGGAAGTTGGACGCAAACCGCATAGATCCGGGTGTCCTCGGTGCTCCGTGCGAAGAGATCCTCGGTGCGCAGTCGATAACGAGCAGCGTCGAAAAGCGAAGGGTGAAGGTCGAGCGCCAGGCCGAACGGGGTTTGCAGGACGACCGGGCCGAAACTGGGACGCGCCAGCGAGCGATAGCCTGCAGACTCGAGCTGCTTTACCGCCTCTTCCAGATCCGCTGAGAGCACGAGCAGGTCGACGTCGGTCAATGGCCGCTCCGTCGGATCGTCGTAGAGCCAGTGCTGGAGCAGCGCGCCCTTGACGGGCATCACCGAAATACCCGAGCGTGCGAGCTTGCCCGCAACGTCGGCGACGAGTGCATCGGCCCCAAGCGACGTCGCTGCGCGGCGCCGTGCGGCGTTTCGATTCACTGTGGTTTGCGCCACTTCTTCGATCTTCCCTTGCCCGGTATAAATGAAACCGCTTCGGTGGTATAGAGCGCCGATGGCTACGCATCAAAGGCTCGGCGACCTCGCAGAGGCGCTCGAAGCAGAGGGGGCGGATGAGCTCCGGGTTCACGTCGTTCGCCGTGCGCGCGAGTTCAAGCGCTCGTGGGTGATGATGGCGGAGGCGCTGGTGGAGGTCCGGAATCGGGAATCGTACCTCAACTGGGGCTACGAGGACTTTTACTCTTACTGCTCGCTAGAGCTTCAGCTCAAGCAGGCGACCGCCGACAAGCTCACCGGCTCCTATGTCGCGCTCAAGCGGCACGCGCCGTCCGTCTTGAAACGCGACGGGCTCAACGAACGCATCCCGACATGCGACGCGGTCGACTACTTCGCACGAGCACTTCAGAGGAATCCAAGCAACGACGCACCGGGCGAACGCGCCGTGCCTCAGGAGCTCGTCGACCAGCTCAGGGAGGCCGTCTTCGAGGAAGGCGCGCCCGTGACCGAGCTTCGGAAACGATTCAACCCCGCATTCAATCCGAAGCCGGAAGGCGCCGAACAAATGGACGCGATCCGGCGCGCGACCGCGGCGGCCAGGCGGCTCGAACGGATGCTCGAAGAGATCGACGGCCTCCGCCGCCCAATGGTCCGCACGACCCTCGAGACGCTCGAAGCGCTCCGCGAAGACCTGACGGAGCTCCTGGAGCGAACCAAAGCCCAGTACGCAAAGTCCGCTTGAAATGCACCGTTCACGATGACTGAGAAAACCCACGTCCCGGCCGTCGAAGGCCTCTTCACCATGGACCAGCGCGCGCCTCGCCTCCTCGGAACGCGATGCCGCGGCTGTGGAACCTATTTCTTCCCCGCGGAGAAAACCTTTTGCCGAAATCCGGTTTGCGACCGAACGGACCTCGAAGACGTCCCTTTGAGCCGCGCGGGCAAGGTCTGGTCGTACACCAGCGCAAACTACAAACCGCCGTCGCCATTCGTAGCCAAAGAGCCATTCGAGCCGTTTGCGATCGCGGCGGTCGAGCTCGAAAAAGAGGGGCTTACAATCCTCGGCCAGGTCGCAGATGGCGTCGGCGTGGATGCGCTGGCGACCGGCATGCCGATGGAGCTCGTGCTTCGCGAGCTCTACCAAGACGACGAGCATGTCTACTTCACCTGGAACTGGCAGCCGGCCGGCAGCGGGAGCGACGCATGAGTAAGGACGTTGCAGTGCTCGGCGTGGGTATGCATCCCTGGGGCAAGTGGGGGCAGAGCTTTGTCGGCTACGGTGTGAAGGCGGCACAGGACGCGTTGAAGGACGCGGGCGTGGAGTGGAAAGACATCCAGCTCTTGGCGGGCGGTGACACGATTCGGAACGGGTACCCTGGCTTCGTGGCAGGTGCGACGTTCGCGCAAGCGCTCGGCTGGTCGGGCGCCAAGGTGTCGAGCTCCTACGGCGCCTGCGCGACGGGTGCCCAGGCCATCAGCGTCGCACGGGCGAACATCTTGGCCGGCCTCTGCGACGTTGCCCTGGTGATTGGCGCCGACGCGGCGCCGAGAGGCTTTTTCGCCCCCACCGGTGGGCGCCGGCCGGACGACCCTGACTGGCTGCGCTTTCATGTCCAGGGCATCACGAATCCCACCTATTTCGGGCTGTACGCGCGTCGACGCATGGACGTCTATGGGGCGACACAGGAAGACTTTGCGGCGGTCAAAGTGAAAAACGCCAAGCACGGCCTTCACAATCCGAACGCTCGATACCGCAAAGCGGTCACGCTCGAGGACGTGATGGGCTCGGTCTTGGTCGCGGACCCCCTTCGCTTGCTCGACATCTGCGCCACGAGCGATGGCGCCGCGGCGCTGGTGCTCTCCAGCATGGACTTCGCACGGAAACACGGGACCGACCCCGTGAAGATTTCGGCGGTCTCGACCGTGACGCCAGTCTACCCAAACGACATCATCGAAATGCCCAACCTCGCGACCGACTCGAAGGCTGGCGTTGAGCTGCCCGAGATCGGTTTCAAAGAATCGATCGCGCACCGTGCCTATGAAGAAGCAGGCCTCGGCCCCGAAGACATGAGCCTTGCGGAAGTCTACGACCTGTCGACCGCACTCGAGCTCGATTGGTATGAACAGATCGGACTCTGCGCGGCAGGCGACGCCGAGAAGTTGCTGCGAGACGGCGAGACCAGCCTTGGCGGCCGCGTCCCGGTCAACCCGAGCGGCGGCTTGGCGTGCTTTGGCGAAGCCGTGCCGGCGCAAGCGATCGCGCAGGTCTGCGAGCTGACCTGGCAACTCCGCGGCCAAGCCGAGGGGCGCCAAGTGGAGGGTGCGAAGGCCGGCGTGACGGTGAACCAGGGCTTGTTCGGTCACGGCTCTTCGGTGATCTGCACTGTCTGAATCGCGACAGCGCAGCCCCGAGGACGGCGCGGAAGCGGCGTCTTTAAGGGGCGACTAGTCTAGGGCGGCTAGCTCTTCGTCAAGTCGGGCGTCGAGGTCTTGATTTTGTGGGGGCGCTTCGGGTTGGCGCCTTGGCCCGCCGCGCCCTCGGAACTTGCGGGCCATGACGATGAACCAAAGCGTCGATAGAACGACGGCGATCAGCGGGATGACCCAGCCGGACTTGACCGGTGGGATGCTCAAATCGAAGCTGGGGACCCTCGCTTGAAGTCGATCGCGGATCTCCGGTTCGGGCACGCCTGCCACGACCCACTCGCGAATGTCCCGACGCCACTCCCCGGCCTTCGGGCTGGGGCAGGAGTTGAGGGTCTTGCCAGGGCAGAAGGGGCTCAGGGTATTGCGCACTATCGACTGCACCTGCCGACCCTCATCAATGGAAGTGTCGTCGGCACGTACCGAGGCACAGCCGAGCGCGAAAACGACCACTGAGAACGCAACAATACGGACCATTCTTTACTTACATAAGTCCGCCCGCGCCCAACAATAAGGTGGCAAATTGTCGCGCCTAGTCAGGCACCCCCACTGACAGTGACGCTGACACTGGCGCTGTGACAGCTAAATGAGCATTCCCGCTACCGCGGCCGTCATCAGCGAGGCGAGCATGCCCCCGAACATCGCCCGCAGGCCCAGGCGGGCGAGGTCATGCCGGCGCTCGGGCGCAATACCGCCGATCCCGCCAATCTGAATTCCAATCGACCCGAAGTTGGCAAACCCACAGAGCGCGTAGCTCGCGATCACGACGGTGCGGTGTGAGAGTTGCGCCGCGCCTTCGGACAGCGACTCATAGAGATGGAGGTACGCGACGAACTCGGTGAGAACGATCTTCTCGCCGAGCAGGGTGCCGACGGCGGCACACTCGGCAACGGGAACGCCGATCAGAAAAGCAAACGGCCAGAAGAGCCAGCCAAGGATCTGCTGAAACGTGAGAGGCGCCACCGCTGCAGCACCCTCGAGACCCATCCAATCGTTGTAGAGTCCAAACGGGAGACCTAGGAGCGCGTTGCCAAGGGCGATCAAGGCGATGAAGGCGAGCAGCATGGCCCCCACGTTCAATGCGAGCTTCATGCCTTCGTACGCCCCCCGCGCGGCGGCATCGATCACGTTCGCGTCCGGGCTATCGACCTCCATGGCGAACTCAACTTCGATTTCACGCTTCTCGGTTTCCGGCCACATGACTTTGGCGATCACCAAAGCGGCCGGAGCACTCATCACGGTTGCAGCGATCAGATGCCCGGCAATGCCTGGAAAGACGCCTTTGAGCAGGCCCACGTAGGCAGCCAAGACCCCTCCCGCTACGGTGGCAAAGCCCCCAGTCATCACCGCGGTGAGCTCCGACATGCTCATCTTGCCGATGAAGGGTGCGATCATCAGCGGCGCTTCGGTCTGGCCGACGAAGGTATTCGCCGCCACGGAGAGCGTTTCGGGTCCCGAGGTCTTCATGGTGCGGCGCATAATCCAGGCGAAGACGGCTACCAGGCGCTGCATGATGCCAAGGTAGTAGAGGATCGTCATCAACGAGGAAAAGAAGATCAGGGTTGGGAGCACGTTGATCGCAATCGTGAACTTCTCCGACGCGAAGTCGCCGAAAATGAACTCGGTTCCTTCGGCGGTAAAGCCCAAGAGAGCGAGCACGAGGTCGTTGAGTATCGAAAAGAGCCGCAGGCCAAGGTCGGTCTTCATCACCAACACACCGAACGAAACCTGCAAACCAATTCCCCATCCGATGACGCGCCAAGGAACCGATTCGCGATGCCTCGAGAACAGCCACGCAATGCCCACCAGTGCAAACAAGCCGCAAAACGAAATCAGTCGCTGCCAAAAAGGCACGGCACCGACGTCGGTGCTCAAGATCGCGGCAAGGCTCTGCATCGCCGCGGATACTAGCCGGTTTTCATTCGTAGGGAACGTCGAAGCGGGCGCGATAGGCCGCGATTCGCGACTCGACGTCCTCTTCGGTCATCCCGAAGTCCGCAAGGGAGTACTTGTGGCGGCCGTACTTGTGCTGCTTGTTCACCTGGTGCGAGGCCTGCATGCGGCGAATGGTGGGAGCTGTGAGCTCGAGCCCCGCGGCCTGGTAGATCCGCGCGACCTGAGGCAGCGGATCCTGGATCAAGTCGTAGTACGAAACGTCGATGAAGCCTCGATCGCCTACGCGTTCCCGGGTCGCCAGCGTTCGCCGTGCCATGTTCTCGATCTTGCCGAGCCAGTGGCGTGCGACCCGCTTCGGATCGACCTCGTCGCTGAAGATCATTTGCAGATGGGTGAGCATGCTGAATAGCGAAGGGCTCGTCTTGAGCGGGTCGCGATGGGTGTGGACGAGAAGCGCGTTTGGAAACACCTCCAACAGGGGGTCGAAATACTCCTGATGATGGGGTGTCTTGAGCACCCAGCGGACCTCTTTGCCGATGCCCGGCCGCTGCCATTGCAAGTACTGCATCATGCGCCTGAGCGTCTGATAGGCCGGAACGTGATCCTGCGCTTCGAGCCACTTCGAGTACGTGGGCACGTTCATCATCGCCTCGGGAGTCGTCGTCAGAAACGCCTGCTCGAGTAGGATCACCTCTTCTTCAGGCGCGTCCGGCTCGGCGGGGTGGATCGCAAAAAACCCAGGCGACATGTACTTGAGCCCTTTGGCAGCGGCGGCGGCCTGCGCGAATCGCGGGTCTTTCTTTTGCCCGGCTTTGTGGCTCGCGGGCGCCGGATTGATCGCCTCCCACGAGGCCAACGAACGAATGGATGGGTCCTGTGCAATCAATCGGTGCAACATGGTCGTACCGGTGCGCGCCAAGCCAGCGACGACGATCGGCGCCTCGACGGGGATGTCGAGGATTTCCGGGTGCCGCTTGATCGTGTCTTGGGCCACCAGCTTGTTCGACAAGACACCGACGATTCGGCCACGAATGATCATGTGACCCACTGGGTTGAGCTGCGCCTCACGATTGATCGAATCGACCAGCACTTCGAGCGGCTCGAGGAAGCCCTCGTCGCCAAAGTCGTCGAGACCGACCTTGCTCCGTGCGTCCGAAAGCACCGATTGCACCGTGATCGGCTTCCCGCCGATGCCTAGCTTCCAAAGCGCGCGGCCCATGCGATTGGCCAGGGCAATCGCGGTCGGACGGTAAGGCTTCCCGAAGCTGCTGGTGATCTCAGCCGAAGACATCGAACCCGTCAGAGCTCCGAAAGCTTCACAACCCGGGTCTGAGGCTGGGGGTGCTCCGTGGCTCGCACCCAGCGCCAGCACATCGTGCCCTCTTCATGGCCTACGGTGTCGATCCAATTGTCGAAGCCCTTGTCCTGCGCGGCGACCACCACTTGCACCGAGCCATCGGGCCGATACTTCGCCGTGTGCTTGTTTACGTGGACGGGGTAGTAGCGGTAATCGAGCGACTCCATCCAGTAGTTGTTGAGCTGGAAGTTCCAGTGCTCGCAGTCGGGTGGCGTGGCGTCAATCACCAATGCCTGGTCCGGTGCTAGCTTCCAATAGCTGTGATAGTAAGCGATGTCGGGCACCCCGCCCGCCATGTTCGAGACGTTCTGGTCGAATCGCGGCAACTGATTGCGGTGCTTCTTGAAGCCTTCGGCCCAGCTCGCGAAGAGCATCGCAGCACCGGCTACCAAGCCCGCCGACTGCGTCAATCCATCCGCGCAGCGGATCGGATCGAAAGGCGTCGGCATTCCATCGCCACCGAGGCGCTCGATGTGCAGATCCGCAATCGTTTCGTTTTCGCGATCCAAACGTGTTTGGCGGACGATCAAGGTGCCGGTGTCCTTCTCCATCGGTAGCCAGTTTCCAGGCTGCTCCTCGGTACTCAGGATGATCTCGAAGCTCCCGTCCGGTGCGACCTCCAGCGTCGACGCTTCGAGATACCCCGTCGGCGGCATGCCGCGACCTTCCCCGTAGTTCCCCTTTTGCGTGAAGAACCCGAGATAGTGAACCGTCCCGCGGTTGCCAAAGATACGATATTCGTGATCGCCGCTAATCGCTGCATTCTGGTAGTAGTTGTCGGGATGATCGGCGCCCATCTTCGCCGTTTCGTGCACCACCCGCTGCAGCACGGGCGCGAGCGGGTCGTTGTGTTCGACGAAAGTTTGCAGCGCCGCGCGCGTGATCCGGCTCAGGTACCGGAAACCCTCCATGCGATTCATCGGATCGCTGGGAGTGTTGGGCCCGAGCACGACGTTGCCGGCCATCTTGAGCGTGTCGCAGAACTGGTTCCACACCGCTCCGTCGACGATCTCTCGTTCTCGTTTGCTCAGCTTATCGCTCATTTGACTCCCTCAAAGCACGTCATGTTCGCGCAGCAGTCCTTCGGTCTTGCTCCAGAGCAGCGCACCTTTGTCCGGGTCCATCGAAGCTTCCGATGACTCCTTGAACCGCATCATGTGCATGTACTCGCCGGTCTTCTCACCCATCTCGTCCGAGGCGACGAGATAGTCGACCGGGATCGATGCTTTCTCCGGGCTCTGGAAGAACAGAGCCATGACGGGCTTGAGAACTGGCATGAGCCAGTTGGGCGCCTCACGGGCCATGTTCGAGTTGACGGCACCTGGACAAAGCGCGTGGACACAGACGTCCGGGTTTCCGCCACTGCCCCCGGGGTTCAGCCGCCGCGAGAGCTCGTGGAAGAACGTCGTCAGGTGTAGCTTGCTCAATCCGTAGTATTTGACCCCGTCGGTCACACCGTATTCGATCGGCTCGCCGAACGTGTCGAAATCGATGGGGATGGAGCTCCGATGGGTCTCCGAAGAAATGAAGATCAGCCGTGGCGGGTCCTCCGCGCGAGAATTGTGACCGTAGACCGCATTCGGAATCACTCCGTCACTCAGCAATCGACGGAGCACGACGAACTTGGCCAGGAAATTGACGGCAAACATCAACTCGAGACCGTGCTCGTTCGTGCGCGACGTGACCGGGACGACACCCGCATTGAACACCGCCACGTCGAGCGTCACCTTTCGATCGCGGAGCTCGTCGCAAAAGGCCGCCATCGAATCAAAATCACTGAGGTCGACGTGCATCATCTCGACGCTGCCGCCACCGCTCTCGGCCCGGACCTCTTCGCCCGCTTGGGGAATCCCGCTTCGGCAGGCCATGATCACGTGGGCGCCGCGCTTTGCGAGCCGAACCGCAATGCCCTTCCCCAAGCCACTGTTGGCGCCTGTCACCAGGCAGACGCGTCCGTCGAGTCGCACGCTATCGGACACGGGGTCGACCTTCGGGTCTTTGCTCCGCTGGTCGAGCAACCCACTCAAGACCGCACTCAACGGGTTTTCGTGGGTCCTATTGGCCATGGTCGCCGCACTCTAAAGAACTCCGTTCCACTGTCAACGAGCCCTTGTAATTTCCAGGTATTCGGCGATGACAGCCTCCAGGCCGACAAACATCGCGCGGGCCATCAACGCATGTCCGATCGAAACTTCATCGATCCCGGACAAGGTCAGAAACGTCGGTAGATTTTGCAAGTCGAGGTCGTGCCCGGCATTGACGCCGAGTCCATGGGCGATCGCGCGTTCGACCGCCGTGCGATAGTGGTCGAGACTGCGACACAAGGTGTCGCCCCCTTGCTCGAATGCGCGCGCGTAAGGCTCGGTATAGAGCTCGATCCGATCGGTGCCCAGCTCCGCCGCCCAGTCGATGGCGGACGGCTCCGGGTCCACGAACACACTCACGCGCACTCCGCTCCCTCGAAAGCGACGAATGATCTCGGCGAGCTCTTCGCTGGGGGTGTCGGCAGCCCAGCCCGCCTCGCTCGTGAGCTCACCAGGCCGGACGGGAACGAGCGTGCACTGATCGGGGCGCACGTCTTGGACGAGCTCGATGAGCTCAGGCCGCGGATCGCCTTCGATGTTGTACTCGACGCGGTCGCGCACCGACTCGAGCACATTGGCAATCTCGTACACGTCGAGGGGGCGTATGTGCCTCTGATCGGCGCGCGGATGAACCGTGATCCCAAGAGCACCGGCGTCG
>JAOTXX010000064.1 GCA_029862185.1 Myxococcales bacterium | reverse complement strand
TCGGCAAACGAAGCGCCCACTCCGGGTGAGTCGGATTCGCGTCGGGCATGAAGTCCACGCCGAGGAAGCCCATGCTCAAGGCTTCCATCCAGAAGAGCAGAACGGGTTTCGACCAGAACCACTTGTCCTGCGCCCACCACAAGCTGATCCAGTCGTTCCGCGCGAGAACTTCGCGAGCGACTTCTCCGTAGTGGGCCTCCCAAGGGTCCCAGAGGCTCGTGGTGCCGAGCAGCGGCACATAGATCGTGCAGATCGCGATCATCACCAAGAGACCAGGCCGCTGAAGGCTCGCCGGCACGAAGCAGAGCAAGGCGATGACAATCGTGATCGGCAAGCGCTCGTATCCTCCGATCGCCGCCCCCACGATCAGCACCGCGAGCGCCAACGCGATCGAAGCCACGGGCGACGCGACCTCGCCCGGCTGTCGGCCGAGAGTGGTCTCGCGCCAAGAGATCGTCTTCCCCCGCGTCGCCGGAACCAGCCAGGCGACCCAGGCCGCGGTGGCGAGCACCGCGATCAGCGCACCCCAGAGCGGGCCGAACGCAAACGGCTCGCGATTGGCCATCCAAAGCACCATCCCGATCGTCGCCACGAGCGCCGTGAGCAAGCGGATGAAGTTCTTCCGTTCCGGCGTCATTCTGACCGTTTGGTCGCTTCTTTCAGGTCAAATCGGTTCAAGCCGGCGGCCGGGACCCGGAGTCGACGCAGGTGCGCGACCCCCGATCCATCCGACGAATAGAGGATGATCCGGGCCTCATACGCGCCGGGCTGCAGTCGGACCGTATGCTGGAGGACGGTGCCCTTCGCGTCAGGCTGCTTGAATCTCACGCTTGCGACGGCGTCTCCTTCCTGAAGGTAGTCCACGGCGATCCCGGTCACATTGGCGTCGACCGTGTAGGCGATCTCCACATCCCGAGGCCAGATGCTCGCCAAGTGATTCCCAACCACCAGCAGCCCAATGATGGCGATCAGAGTAGCGATCCTTCGCCTGGTGGACGATGGCCCTATGTTTGTCCTTAAGCCCGACATGCCACTCAACCCAACCGAAACCCACAGAAGCGCCACAACCTTGGCACCAATTGGAGACAGTGTTAAATTGAGGTTTCACCGTTAGTCCCCGATCATGGTCCGCCTTACCAATATTCTTGAAAAGGTGAAGGGATACCATCCCCGAGCGGATACCGATCTGATCAACAAGGCATACGTCTATGCCTCGCGCATGCACGACGGGCAGACACGGAAGTCCGGGGACGAATACTTCATCCATCCGGTCTCGGTGGCCGACATCATCGCCGATATGCGGCTCGACGCTTCGAGTGTTTGCGCCGCCCTGCTGCACGACGTCGTCGAAGATTGCGAAGTGAGCCTGCCCGAAGTGAAGACCGTGTTCGGTGAAGAGGTTGCGTTCCTCGTCGATGGCGTGACCAAGCTCGGGAAGGTGAACTTCGCCTCGCGCGAAGATCGTCAAGCGGAGAGCTTCCGCAAGATGCTCGTCGCCATGGCGCGGGACATCCGCGTGCTCCTGGTCAAGCTTGCCGACCGCCTCGACAACATGCGAACGCTCGAGCACATGGTGCCGCCCGCGCAGGAGCGCATCGCCCGAGAGACGATCGAGATTTACGCGCCGCTCGCCGGTCGCTTGGGCATCCAGTGGCTCAAGGCAGAGCTCGAAGATTTGAGCTTCAAGTTCCTCGAGCCCGAGGCCTATGGGGTCCTCGATGAGCAGGTTCGCACGGTCGCCAAGAACACCGACAGCTACATCGGTGACGTCACCGGCAAGCTGAAGAAGATGTTGCTCAACCGCGGCTTCTCCGTGAACGTGAGCGGCCGCCGCAAGCATCTCTATTCGCTCCATCGCAAGATGAAGTCGAGCGGGATCGGTTTCGAGCAGGTGCACGATTTCGTCGCATTCCGTGTAATTACCGAGAGCGTCGCCGATTGCTACGCCACGCTGGGCGTCATTCACTCGGAGTGGACCCCCGTTCCCGGCCGCTTCAAGGACTACATCGCGCTACCGAAGTCGAACATGTACCAGTCGCTGCACACGACAGTGATCGGCCCAGGAAACCGGCGCGTCGAAATCCAGATTCGGACACACGAGATGCATCGGACGGCCGACTACGGCATTGCCGCGCACTGGCAGTACAAAGAGCACGGCGGTGGCATCGACCCCAAGGACGCAGCTCGGTTCGTTTGGCTTCGTCAGCTGATGGAGTTCCAGAAGGAAGTCGTCGATCCCGAGGAGTTCTACGAGAGCGTAAAGGTCGATCTCTTCCCAGAAGACGTCTACGTCTTCACGCCGAAGGGGGACGTGATGACGTTTCCGCGCGGCGCGACCCCGGTCGACTTCGCCTATGCGGTTCACTCTGAAGTCGGGCACCGCTGTTCGGGCGCCCGGATCAACGGCGCCATCGTTCCATTGCGCCACAAGCTTCAAAACGGTGACGTGATCGAAATCATCACCAGCAAGAACCACCACCCCAGCAAGGACTGGCTGGAGTTCGTCACTACAAGCCGTGCACGCTCTCGCATTCGCCTGTACCTGCGGGCCGAGGAGCGCAAGCAAGCGGTCAAGCTCGGCAAGGAGCTGCTCGAAAAAGAGTTGCGAAAGAACAACATGTCACTTTCGCGGTTTCTGAAGAGCAAGCGCGCGACGGAGGTGCTTTCGCGATTTCATGCGGGTTCCGAGGAGGACCTCTACGCCCGAATCGGGATTGGCAAGCTCGCGCTCCCAAGCGTGATGCAAGAGGTGATGCCGAGCGAAGACGGCGAGCGTGACAGCCTTCGGCCAGGTTTCATCGAGCGTGCGGTCCAACGGGTTTCCGGCGACGTCGAAGGAGCCGGCATCCGTATTCAGGGCATGGACAACATGCTCGTGCGTTTCGCCCACTGCTGCAATCCGGTGCCGGGCGATCCCGTCACAGGCTGGATCACGCGTGGCCGCGGGGTCTCGGTGCATCGCAGAGGATGCCCTCGCGTCCTCGAGCTCGACCCCGAGCGTCGCGTACAGGTGAGCTGGGCGGACCACGTCGATGTCGACCTGCCGGTCTCCCTCCGCGTCATGACCGACGATCGCGCCGGAATCCTCGCATCGGTCTCGTCGGTGTTCTCGACCAACGGCGTTAGCATCAGCGAAGCGTCTTGTCTGTCCAAGGACGGGCGCGCCGAGAACCTGTTCCACTTCAGGATCGGCGACATCGACCGGCTCCGCGAGATCATGCGAGGCGTCGCAAAGGTCAAAGGCGTCCTCGACGTCGAGCGCATCTAGCCGCAGACCGCGAACCGTTCAACCGTTTTGGTCAGCCGTCGCCCGCCAGACGATGGAGAGCGCCCCGGCTGCTCCGGCGAGCGCCAGCAACACGAGCCACCAGCTGATGTGCTCGACCTTCTGGCTCAAGGTGTTGAAGCCCTCGACCTGAAGCAAGCTCGCGGGAAGCAACAAAGGCAGGGCGTTGACGCCAGCATGCATCCCAATGCTCGACAAGGTGGACTTCGTTCGCAACGCAACGGCGCCGAGCACCAAGCCACCGACCGTTGCGTAAAGAACCGCCGAAGGTTCGACGTGAACCAACCCGAAGAGCACTGAGCTCCAAACCAATGCCGGTACTTTGCCGTATGCCTCGTTCAGATCGGGGAGCAGCCAACCTCGAAATAGAAGCTCCTCTGTTACGGGCGCGACGATGACGAGTGCGATAAGAATCGACATCCCCGCCCACCAGCTCGTCGGATTGAGCAGCTGATGCCGCCGCGCCAACTCTTCGAAGCTGAGGGGCCACACCTCTTGAACGAGGTTCCCGAGCTCTGCGAGCGGAAGCTGCATGAACGCTCCGGCGAGGAAACAGAGGGCCACAATGCCCCCTACGAGAGGCCGAACGTGGACCGATTCGAGTAGGCCGCCCTCGCGCCCTCGATGGGGAAACGCAACGATGAAGATGACCCCGACGGCGGCCGCTTGAACCAAGGCCAAGTTCAGCGGCGCCTTACTCGCGGCCCTGGTCGCCTCGGCCCACGGCGCCGACCAATCTCGGAGCTGGAGGAACCCTGCGAGGCCCATGAACAGTTGAATCAGGGCTGGGAACGCCAGTGCGATTAGCAACGCTTTCAGATATCCAGCCAAGACAACGCGTAGCCTGCCACGTACCCCGGGCCGATGGCCAAGATATGAGCCTGCCCTGTTCGTCCGACCCTGCTATAGCCGCTGAGCAGCATGAGGATCCGCTTCCTGTTCATTCTGGGCTTGCTGAGCCTCAGCGTCGCCTGCGCGCATACGAGATCACCCGGCGGAAGCGCCCGGGTTAAGGGCGCGGAGCCGATTTCGCGGGCCGAGTACCCCGACGAGACGCGGCGCTTTCTCATGATGTCTCTCGACAACCCGGAGCGCCTCGACCTCCGGGGTCGCCTGATTGCATCGGTGCTCTCACAAGCGCAGAGTCTTGCCGACGTGGGCGATTACGAAGGTGTCGTGCTCGAGATGAGCCGCTTGACGTTGTTTCTGAGCCCGTCCGACTATGCGGCCGGCGTTCTCCCAAAGCAGGTCGAGCCGATTGCCAAGTACATCACCGAGCGAGGAGGGCGGCTTGGCGAAGAGGGATACGCGCTCGCCGCCAACTTCATCCTCGAGCGCTCGACCGGTGACCAGATCTACAAGAAGCGCTACGACGAGATCGCGGCCTGGGGACGTGACGCGCGCTCGAACCTCGATACGGTCTCCGAAAAATTCGCGGGTTTGATTTCGGTCTGGACCGATCACGCCGATTTGACCCCCGCGCCTGAAGTTCTCGACACCCTTGCCGATCTGCACGTCGCCGGGCGCGATGCGGTCGCGGGAGAGTCCGCCGAAGCTCGTCACCGGCTTGGCATTGGCGGCGAGCGTCAGCTCAGGCTTGCGCCTTTGAACGTAGCCGCGGTCTACCTTACGCACGGAGACATCCCATCGGCCGTCGCGAAAGTCGAATCGATGGGTCAGGGGGGCGAGCTCCAACTTCGCCTGCTCGATTTGCTGCGCGCCGCCCAAAGCGCTGATGAGCAGGGCGCTGCGGCGACTTTCGAGCTGGTCGAGGGCTACCGGGTAGCGCGGCCAGACGTTGCCGCAGGCCTGTGCCAGTCGACGCTCGTTCGTTTCCCCACCGACTATCGTTTCCCCACTTGCATGGCCCGGGTCGCGGCAGATTCGGAGCAATTCGCGGATGCAACCGCCTGGTACGTGATCGCCATTGGGCTCGCACCAGAGATGATCGAGCTCTACGACGAAGCGCTCGGCCAGCTCGACGAGTTCATCGAGACCCGGCTCACCGACCCACACCCCGAACGCTCTAGCTCGCTTGCCCGCGGCGCGGAGACGATTTTGGCAGAACGGCAGAAGCGTTGGCCTGACTCGACACCGCCGATCGCACCCAACCAGCTCGAGTTCTTGATCGGGATGTTGGAGATGAACGCCGGTCATGCGAGCGAAGCACAGCGACGCTTCGAGAACAGCCTCCAAACGGACGAGAACATCGAAGCATTGATGCAGCTCGGGCTATTGCTAGAGCGAACCGGCCGGCCTGCGGAAGCCGAGAAGCGATTCCGACGGGCCTTCGCGCTCAGCCCTTCGGCGACGCTTGCTGACGAAGTTCGCCGCGCCGAGATCCTGGAAAACCTAGGTAACACCTCCCGTGCCCAGGGCAAGATCGCTGAAATGAAATCTCAGTACAAAGCTGCGCTCGAAGCCTGGACGGAGGCTCGCGACCAAGTTGAAGGGGCCACCGGCGCGATCGTCGAGATGCGGCGCGGGGTGCTGCTCGATCAACTGGGCCGTCACGAAGATGCAGTCGATGCCTTCCAGAGTGCGTTGACTTTCGCGCCGCAATGGCGCGACGTCTACGCTGGCATCCTCGCTCACCTCGTCTCGGCCCGGGTCGACATCGAGCTCGCGTCCTCTGTTTGGCGAATGTCCCAGCTGCGGCTCAATCTCGCGCCCGAGTGGAAGGTCTACTTCACACTTTGGATTCAGTTCATCACGGCTCGCGCCGGCAAGCCGCCGGTCGAAGAACACCGCGAGCTTTTGCGGAGTCTCGGGGGTACCTCCAACTGGTGGGGCAAGCTGGCGAGCTTCGGTGCGGGCGAGCTCGACTACGCGGGGCTTTTGAGCGTGGCTTCGAGCTTGGGAGAGCGGACCGAAGCACTTTACTACGAAGGCACGCGGCTCTTCATCGAAGGTGACGAACTGGCGTCGCGCAAGCAGCTCCAACAGGTGCTCGACACCAACATGGTCAGCTTCTTCGAGTTCGAAATGGCGCGGAAACTTCTCCTCGAGGAGAAGCGAGCTGGAGACCGGGCCCCGTGATCGACTTCGAGAAGCTCGGTAAGCTCTATCTCGGCAGGGAGATCGACCCCGAGCGCGGCGAACCAAACGAGGTGCCCGTCCTCTACGATTCCAAAGACCTCACCACCCATGCCGTCTGCGTCGGCATGACCGGCAGCGGCAAGACCGGGCTCTGTCTGACGCTCCTCGAAGAAGCCGCAATCGATGGGATCCCAGCGCTTTGCATCGATCCCAAAGGCGACCTCGGAAACCTGGCTCTCACGTTCCCTGAGCTCCGCCCGAGCGACTTCGAGCCCTGGATCGACCCGGCGGAAGCCGAACGGAAAGGACGCACGGTCACCGAGCACGCCGAAGCGGTGTCGAGCCTCTGGCGAGAAGGGCTTGCGAAATCGGGGCAGGACGGCGCGCGAATTGCGCGCTTCCGAGACGCGGTGGACATCGCGATCTACACGCCTGGGAGCTCTGCCGGCCGCGCGCTTCGGGTTTTGGAGTCGTTCGACCCGCCGAGCGAGGACGCTGACGTGGACGAGCAGCGCGACCAGATCATGGGGGCGGTCTCTGGACTCATGGCACTCCTCGGTATCGACCCCGACCCGGTGAACAGCAAAGAGCACATCCTGCTGTCGAATCTCCTGTCGCACGCCTGGTCCAACGGGGAGTCATTACAGCTCGGCGACTTGGTCCGCCGGATTTCGGAGCCTCCGTTCGATCGGATCGGCGTCATGGACTTGGAGACCTTCTATGCGGCGTCCGAGCGGCAGAAGCTCGCGATGCAGATGAACGGACTCCTGGCGTCTCCTGGCTTTTCGACCTGGTTGGATGGCGAACCGCTCGACGTTCAGCGACTGCTCTGGACGGAGGAGGGCAAGCCGCGAATCACGATTCTTTCCATCGCGCACCTGAGCGAGGCCGAGCGCATGTTCTTCGTGAGCACCTTGCTCAACCGCGTCGTCTCCTGGGTGCGGCGCCAGTCCGGCACATCGAGCCTTCGCGCGCTCCTCTACATGGATGAAGTCTTCGGGTTTCTTCCGCCTGTTTCCGAGCCCCCATCGAAGAGGCCGCTGCTCACACTGCTCAAGCAGGCCCGGGCATACGGGTTCGGCATCGTCCTCGCGACCCAGAATCCGGTCGACCTCGACTACAAAGCCCTTTCGAATTGCGGGACTTGGTTTCTCGGGCGCCTTCAAACCGAACGCGACGTCGCACGTGTCATCGACGGGCTCGAGGGCGCCTCGTCGTCGTCGGGAAGCTCGCTCGACCGAGGCGAGATCGAACGCTTGTTGGCCGGCCTTCGCAGCCGCGTCTTTTTGCTGCACAACGCGCACGAAGAAAGGGACGTCTTGTTTCATACGCGGTGGGCCATGTCGTATCTGCGCGGGCCGCTCACGCGGAAACAAATCAAGCTCCTGAGTCCTGCCGCGGACCGAGCCACGCCTGCTGCAGCCGGCGTGGTCAAGCCCAAGCGACGGGAGGCCGCGGCCAAAGCTGCTCGGCCCGTCGTTGCAGCCGGTATCGACGAAGCGTTCCTCAGCGATGAGCCGGGCACGTATCGCCCGCACCTGCTGGCCTCGGTTTCTCTGCACTATGTACGGGCGTCCCAGGGTCTCGACGAATGGGAAGAGCTCTTGATGCTCGCACCCCTCGACGACGACTCGCCTTGGGAATCGGCGGAGCTCTTGGGCACGGACGGGCTCGACTATGATCACGATGCGCCAGACGAAGCCGAGTTCGTCGCGCCGCCGTCGGGCTCGGTCGGCAAGGCTCGCTTCCGGAGCTACGGCAAACAAATCAAGGATCACCTCTATCAAAGCCGCCCCAGGACTCTCTGGCGAAACAAGGCGTTGAAGCTCCGATCGAAACCCGGCGAAACCAAAGCGGAGTTCTCGGCGAGGCTGCAGCTTGCGCGTCGCGAAAAGCGCGACGAGGCTGCCGAGAAACTTCGCAAGCAATTCACGAAGAAGGTCAAGAGCATGGAAACCCGTGTCGGCCGGGCCCAAGACAAGGTCGAACGCGAGAAGAGCCAGTACGATCAGCAGAAGCTGCAGACCGGGATTTCGATGGGCGCCACCGTCTTGGGCGCGATCTTCGGAAGCCGCGGCATGGGCCGCGCTACCACAGCGGCCCGCGGCGCAGGCCGAGTTGCACGCGAGCGTGAAGACGTGAGTCGCGCGGAGGAGGACCTGCAAGACCTCCAAGAAGAGCTACGTGCGCTCGAGATCGAGGCCGAAGAGGAGGTCCGCGCCCTCGACGCAGAGATGGAGCGGGAAGAGCCCGAGCTCGAAGAGGTGATCGTCCGCCCGAAGAAATCGGACATCCGGGTGTCCGAGCTCAGGCTTGCTTGGAAGCCTGACTGATCGTTTCGAACGCCTCGCGCACCTCGGCCGGCGCCTCGACGAGCTCGATCAACACACCTTCTCCGCCGATGGGCGCACCTTCGTTGCCCTTGGGATGGATGAAGCAGACCCGATGGCCTGCGGCGCCCGGACGAACGCCTCCGGGCGTGAATCGAACGCCCAGATCGCCCAGCCACCGTACGGCCGCGTCGATGTCGTCGACCCAGAGACCGATGTGGTTGAGAGGGGGCGTGTCGACTCGCGGCTTCTTCTCGGGGTCGATCGGTTGCATCAAATCGACTTCAACCGCAAACGGGCCCGCGCCCATGGTGACGATATCTTCGTCGACGTTTTCCTTCTCGCTCTTGAAATTCCCGTGCGGCGTCAGACCCAGGGTGTCGACCCAAAGCCGGCGCAGGGCTCTCTTGTCGGGCGCGCCGATGGCGACCTGTTGGATTCCCAAAACCTTGAACGGACGACTTGTCATGCTTCCTCTCTTCGGGCGGTCGAAGATACCCCGGTTGCCGCCCATGTCCACATGGGACAGTCTCTCGCCCCGTGAAGACCTCTCTCACCGGCATCAAGCCCACGCACCTTCCTCACTTGGGCAACTACCTGGGCGCGATTCGGCCGGCCCTCTCGCTGGTCGACCGTTACAGAACGCTCTACTTCATCGCCGACTATCACGCGCTCACCTCGGTTCGCGACGCGGACGCGCTTCGCGGTTACATTCGCGACGTCGCCGCGACCTGGCTGGCCTGCGGGCTCGACCCAGAACGCACCTTGCTCTACCGGCAGTCCGACGTGCCCGAGGTCTTCGAGCTCACATGGGTCCTGAGCTGCCTTCTCGCGACCGGTCAGCTCGAGCGCGGTCACGCGTTCAAGGATGCCCTGGCTCGCGGGGAGTCACCCAATGCAGGCATCTTCAACTACCCGGTGCTCATGGCGGCCGACATCCTCCTCTATGACACCGACGTCGTCCCGATCGGCAAGGACCAGAAACAGCATTTGGAGCTCACGCGCGACGTCGCAACGCGGCTCAACCACGCCTATGGAGAAGGCACCTTGGTCGTCCCGGAAGCCTTGATCGGCGAGGCCCCGCTCGTCCCGGGCACCGATGGCGAAAAGATGAGCAAGAGCAAGGGAAACGGGATCCCGCTCTTCGAGCCTCCGAAGAAACTGCGCAAAGTGATCATGGGCATCAAGACCAGCTCGGAGTCCCTCGAGGATCCCAAGGTCGCCGAGGGCTCGACGGTCTACGAGCTGTACGCGCTGGTCGCTCCCGACGACGCTTCCGAGATGAAGCGGAAGCTCGAGGCGGGCGGCTACGGCTGGGGCCATGCCAAAGAAGCGCTTTTCGAAGCCGTCGAAGCGGAGATCGGTCCCAAGCGAGAAGCATATCTATCGATTCGCGCCGACGAAGCGCAGCTCGACGCGGTCCTCCATGCGGGTGCCGACAAAGCGCGCGAGATCGCACACACGACGATTCAGCGGGTGCGTAGCGCAGTCGGTATCGACTGAGTCAGTAGACGCTGCTCCACTGCGAGTCGTCGTCGAACGAATCGTATTGTTCGGGCTCCACGGCAGGTTGGGTCTGCTGCTGGCCTTCGGGAATCACCAGCAGGCCGGGATGCCCGCTTTCAATCGACTCGTTGGTCAACACGAAGGTCTGCTTGTGCTTCTGCCAAGTCTGCCGGATCACGGTGTTCGCCAAGACCATGGTGCTCTCATCGTACCAACGAACCGCGACCCTCGAGAACGCGCCTTGGCCTTCGTCATCGGTTTCGGGATTCATGCCGAGTATCTCGGTGTCCGCGATTTGAATGTCACGGCCCCATCGCATGTGCGAGAGCTTGTACTGGGCCTGGAACGTCGGCGCGACGTGTCCGCTCGCGACGTCCATACGACCCCAGCGGGCGCCTTCGTTGAGCTCGATCACCGAATCACGCATTCGTGTTTCAGGGGTCAAGTTCTGTATCAAGCAGCCGCTGATCCCAATCAGCACAGCCGCCCACCAAAATCGTCTCGCCATGGCCCGACGCTAGGCCCGAGGCTCCATCCAGGGCAACTAATTGGCGACGCGCCGGCTGGTCTCGGCGAGACGGGCTTTGGCGGCCCGGTTGTTGGGGTCGATCGACAAGGCTTTTCGCCAAGCTTTGCGGGCAGCGTCGGTGTCGTCCTCCAGCCGGAGCGCGTCGCCGTACAGCACGTGGTATTGGACCCGGCGAGGACGCTTTCGAACGGCTTTCTTCGCCCATTTCGTCGCACGGCCCGGGTCGTTTTTCGCGATGAACAGGGTCGCGTACCCCGCCATCGCCTGCGGGTTCCTCGGATCGAGCTCCCAGGCGCGATCCAGGGTTGCTTCGGCCAGGGAAAGCTGCCCGCTCCGAATCATTGGCAGTGCGCGATGGACGAGCACGTCCGAGGCCTTTGCCGGATCGCGCGGCAGATTCTGGGTTGGGACCCTGGGGCTGGCCGCTGCGGCAGCGGCCGGCTTCGCTTCAGGCTTGGCTTCTTGCGCCGCTTTCACAGGAGCTTTCTTTGCGGCTTTCGGTTCGACCTTCGCCTTGGCGGCATCTCCCTCGGCGGGCGGCTCCTGCTCGACCTCGTCTTCCTCGAACTTCATGGCGACTTCTTCGCTCTCGGGTTCGGCCTCGTTGGCCGCCTCGCCTGCCTGGACCGCGTTGAGCGGTCCCGTGATCGGACCGTTTTTGCCTGCGGCGTCCGATGTAGTTGCCACCGACTCCGGCGCGTCCGAGCTACCGCGCATCCACAGCTGCCAGCCGAGGACGCCGAGTCCCGCGATCAATGCCGTCAAGAGCAAAGCTTGGATCGAGGCTGGCATTCCACGGGTTGGCAGCCCGGGCGCAAGCATCGTCGCGCCTTCTAATTTTCGAGCCAGCTCGGGCTCGAAAACGGACTCCGACGTGGCCATGGGCATGCCGGTCGGCGATCGGGTTTCGACCGGCGGCGGCGGCGGAGTCGGCTTACGCGGCACCGGAACCGTCTTCTGCTCCTCGAGGACTTCCTGCGGCAGCATCTCGAAGGCTGGGGCCAGACCGACTTCGGTCGCCTTCGGCTTTCGGGGCCTCGCGTGCGCATGATCGACGTGCCCGCCGTGGTCATGGCTCTCTTGCACCCCACGGGCGATGGGGACGGTCCGCTGCCTGGTTTCGACACGCCCAAGGAGACGCCCGACCTTGTTCGTTGGGGTCTCCTCGTCCGCAAACGCCCCAGCCGGAGCTCCACCAACCGCGGCTTGCAGGTGTGCAAAGCGCGCGGGCGCCATCGTCTTCGATTCGTCGAACGAGTAGGGCGCCCCAGACTCCGGCGGCTCGGTCGCATGCTCTTCGGCTTCGGGCACACCGGGCGGGATTGTCGCGGCGTTGACTTCGACACCAGCATCTCCGTCGGCAAAGCCGAGTTGATGCGAGATTACACCCAGCGCCTCGTCCACCGGCATCATGATGTTCGCGACCGAAGGGAGGTCTTGCTCGCGCACCGATACGCGTCCTGCGTTTAGGCCCCAAAGAGCCAGGAGCGCCGGGATGCCTTGGAGGGTTTGCTTTGTACCTTCATCCAGCGTGGCGTAGGCCCCCACGATCGAGTTGTCGGCGATGTCGACGTCGACGTTCCGCCTACTTCCGCTGATCGACACGCGGCGGACCCCCGGAACGGAGCCGAGCGCGCGTAGCAACCGACCGGGCCCAATCAGCTCGAGCCTGGTGTCGAAATCGACTTCGTTCTCGGCTCGGCGCGCCTGCTCGGCGTCTTGATCGATCATTGGAAGAAGCCGGCCTGCGAGCTGGGGCAGGTCGGGCTCCGCATCCGATTCAGAGGTCGGCCAGAAGTCTTCCCAACGCACAACCAGCATCGACGCCCAACGTAGCTGAGGGTCCTTTCGCATGGCGCGAACGAATTCGACGCCTTGGCCACCGACGGCGCTAGAGTCCAGCACGACGACCTGCGGATCGACCTCACGAATCCGTGGGATTACCGCGGTCGAGAAGTCCGCCGCTGCGATCTGAACGCCCCTCGAGCTGAGAACGGTCGCGAGCTTCTCGGCGCGAAGCTCGTTGGAATCGAGGACGACGACCCGCGAGCCATACAGCGCCTTCAGGTCGACGTTCCGTGGTGGCGCAGCGGATGGCAACGTCGAGAGCCGTCCTCCGGTCGTTTCGTGGAACTCGTACTCGAGGGGCTCGTCGTCGGCGACGGCCTCGCGCAAGCGGTCGAGGACTTGCTGCGTGTGATCTGCAGAGCTGCGCTCGGTCTCGATGACGAAAGGCATGCCGTCGAGCACGCCTTTGGGAGAGCGCACACTCAGGATGCCCGTCTTGGTTTCGTCGCAGACCAGATCGAGCAGCTCTTGGAGATTGCTCTCGTCCAACCCGCCGGTCACGAAGCCGGGTCGCCGTGGAACCTCGTCGGCGAGCTCCGCCAGCTGGCGCGCGATGCTGTCCGCGCCCGCACCGCGGGGAACCACCGCCACGGCACCCGATCGAAAGTCCCGAGATTCGTCTTTGAGGACCGCGTCGTTCGAGACGACCGCAACGGGCAGCACGTCGGTCGCCCGATTCTCTGCCATGCGTCGTACGACGTTCTCGCCGCCGCGGATGGCCGCATCCCCGATGAGTACGACCATGTCCGGCGCATACACGCGAACCGCTTGTTCGAGCTCCGCAGTTGCAGACGCAGCGACGGAAATCCCATGGCGCCGAAGCGCTTCCCCCAACGCGGTCTGCATCGGCTCGCCCTGGCCCACCATCAAGACAGTAGGCCGGTGCTCCTGATCCGGCATCATCGAGATGGTGGCCGATTCTGGGAGATTTCGCCAGCTTGAGGTGATGCGATCCTTCGCTATGCTCCGCGCCGCATGACGACATCAGCAATTGAGTTCCTACGGGAGAGTTTTCCCAAGCTCTTCGACCGAGGGGTGACAGTTCTACAGAGCCGCGCCGCGAGCGGGGACGAGCGCGCTCAGCGCATCTTGGATGACGTGAAGGGGGTTACCGGTGCCGCGAGCCTCCAGATCGACGAGGAGCCGCCCGTCGTGCTCTCGGCGAAGGCTGGAGCGCTCAGCTCTGGCGCCGCCCCGGCCGAGGGAGTCCCGATCAAGATCGCCGCGGCGCTTCCTGGGCGAGCAGCGAGCCTTCTCCTCGGAGAGGCAGCCAAATCCGGGGCTCTCGACGATGAAGAGGTGGCCATCGGGGCCGCTCAGACGGCTTCCAAGAGATTCGAGGACGCTCTCGCAGGAAAGCCCCTCACCTGCCACGTCACGCTCCGTGGGGTGCCAGAGCTCGGGGACATCAAAGTTCGCCTGGGCTTCAACGTGCTCGAGCCCCCTATGGAGCCCGGTTTCACGACGGAGCTGGAGTTTTCGGATTTGGAGCTGGTCCAGCGCGGAGAGCTCACGGCTCAGGAGCTGTTTTTGGGCGGTAAGCTCAAGATGGAGGGGGATTACTCCCTTGCGCTTCAGATCGCGATGCAGCTGCTGACCAATCCCCTCTGAACGGACGATCCCTAGTCGACCCACGGCCCGGGCTGGGGAACTTGCCGGTCACTCCCCGGGTTCGATACTCTGAATGTCGGTAACGGGGGGTTATGTTTCGGGCAATCGCCAAGAGTCGCTATCTAGTGCCGGGCTTCATGTGCTTTGCGCTCGCGTTCGTCGTCGGCCCGGTCGGGGTCGCCCTCGGCATGCTGGCAGGGTCGCACGCAGCCTCGATCGCGGGCGTGGTCTCTGCGGTTCTTGGATTCGTCGGATTCTTGATCATCATGTCCGGCTTGCCGGCCTCGATCGAGGTCGAGGTCGTCGACGCGCAAATTCGCGCGATCAATAGCGAAATCGAAGAGGTCGAAGGGGTCATCGGCGAAAACGTCAAAGAGCTTTCGAGCGGCCTCGGAGAGCAAGTGGTGGCTGTCGAAGAGACGGCGCGGGCGATCAAATCGATGGCGATCTCCTTGCAGTCGATCAGCGATAGGGTCGAAGCGCTGTCTTCGTGCACCGAAGAGAGCGCCTCGAGCATCCTGCAAATGAACGCGACCAACCACGAGGTCGCCGAAAACATGGGAAACCTCGGCTCGAGCGTCCGAGAGACGGCATCGTCGATCGAGGAAATGACCTACAGCATCAAGGAGGTCGCGCGGAACGTCGATGCGCTCGCGCAGACCGCCGACGAGACGTCGTCTTCGATGAACGAGATGGACGTGTCGATCGATCAGGTGCAATCGAACGCCAACGAGACTGCGCGCCTCTCGGCCGAGGTTGCCACCGACGCGGAAACCGGCGCTGATTCGATCCTCAAGATCACCGACGAGATCAATCGAATCAAGTCGTCCTCCCTCGAGGCGGTGAGCACGATTGCCAACCTCGGCGACCGCATCGAAGCGATCGGAGACATTTTGAACGTGATCGATGAGGTCGCAGAGCAGACGAACTTGCTCGCGCTGAACGCTGCGATCATCGCTGCGCAGGCCGGCGAGCACGGCAAGGGCTTTGCGGTCGTGGCGGACGAAATCAAGGACCTCGCCGAGCGGGCCGGAGCGTCCACGAAGGAAATTGCCGAGCTGATCAAGACGATTCAGGAAGAAACCAAGAATGCGATTGAAGCCGTCGAGCGCGGCGCCAGCACCGTCGACCGAGGCGTGACCGTGAGCGCAGAGGCCGAACGCGCGCTCAAGAAGATCCTCGAATCTTCCAAGCAGTCGACGACGATGGTCCGTGGAATTGCGCAGGCGACCGTCGAACAGGCCAAGGGCTCGAAGCAGGTCACTGATGCCATCGGGCGCATCGCAGAGACGGTCCAACAGATCGCCGCGGCCACGGCCGAACAGGCTAGAGGCTCCGAGCTGATCATGAAGAGCGCGGACAACATGCGCCTCATCACCCAGCAGATGGAGCGAAGCAGCCAGGAGCAGGCCGAAGGCGGTCGCCAAATGAGCGGCTCCATCGAAAACATTTCCGACATGGTCCTACAGCTCCATCAGTCTCATCGGAAGCATTCGGACAGCTCCGAGCAGACCTTGGTGGCGGCGAACCGCATTCAGGAGCTGACGCGCGACTACGAGAATCGGGTCCGAATCATGCATCGGGCGGTTGATCGCCTCCGCCAGATTCGATTGGAACCGTGACTTCCGCCATGACGGGCTGGGGGTTCCTCGGACTACCCGCGGCGTGCATCTGGTTGCCTTCCGGGGGGGCAAGGATTCATCTTAGGAGCGCATGTTTGGCATCGGCCCGACGGAACTAGCTTTCTTCCTCGTGATCGTCCTGCTGGCGGTCGGGCCGGATAGGTTACCCACGTTCATGCGCACGGTCGGCAAGGGGCTCCGCCAGGTGCGCAATGCCAGCCGTGAGTTCAAGGACGCGATTGGGCTCGACGAGCTGATGCGCGAAGGCGATCCGTTCCGCGCTCCTCCGGTTCGCCCGCCGAAGGCCCGACCCGTTCCCGTGCAGGAAGAGACGGCGGAGTCCCCACAGCCCGCTGCGAACGAAGCGCCGAGCCGGCTTCCACCGCCGCCGCCGGCTGCTGCGCTCGTCGACGAGCCCGAGCCCGCCGCCGAGGCGAAGGTACCGGTCGAGGCGAAGCGTCCATGACATCCGCGGAGATCCAAATCCCGGAGCCCGAGCGGGCAAGGGTTCCCGAAGACGATCAGGAGATGACCTTCTTCCAGCATCTCAACGATCTTCGGTCTCGTTTGCTGCGGGCCATCCTCGGTTTGATTCCAGCCGTCGCCGTTGGTTGGATTTTCAAGAAGGAGATCAAAGACTTCTTGATCGCGCCTCTTCAGCCCGCTTGGGAAAAGCTGAATCTACCGGGTGAGGCCGTGCTTCGCTTCGCTGGGCCGGCCGACGCCTTCATGATGTATATGAAGAACTCGCTCATCGCGGGCGTACTCCTCGCGTCCCCGTGGATCTTCTGGCAGCTCTGGATGTTCATCGCGCCGGGTCTGTACAAGAAGGAAAAAGCGTTGGCGGTTCCGTTCATCATCGCGTCGACCCTCTGTTTCACGGGAGGCGCGATTTTCGGCTATACGCTCGTCTTTCCCGAGGCGTTCACCGTATTGCTCGGCTTCAGCGACGAAACCCTGGTCGCGACGCTTTTCGTCAAAGACTACATGCCGTTCTTCCGACGGATGCTGCTGGCCTTCGGCATCGTCTTCGAGGTTCCGGTCATCGTGACCTTCCTCGCTGGTGCAGGCATCGTGACCTGGCAGCAGCTCTTGAAATTCTCGCGCTGGTGGATCGTCTGCGCGGCATTCATCTCGATGCTGCTGACGCCGCAGGATGTCTACACGATGGTGATGATGCTGATCCCGCTCGTCTTGCTCTACTTCGTCGGGGTGGGCTGCGCGTATCTGATCAGTGTCTTCCAGAAGAAGCAGCGCGCCTAGCCTCGCTCGGGCACTGGGTAAGGCGGGTACTTCGGCACGTCTTCGGGGAGGAACCATTGGTCACCCCAGATGCTCGCGCCTCCGTCGATGTAGAAGGTCTGACCCGCGACAAAATCCGCATAACGCGATGCCAAATAGGTGATGAGGTGAGAGACTTCCTCTGCCGTGCCAAGCCTCTTCAAGGGGTTCGCCTTCTCGGCGGTGTCGAGAAGCTCCGGCGGATACTGCTTCGTGCCGCTGGTGACGATCACTCCGGGTGCAACCGCGTTGACCCGAATCCCGTGGAGCGCCCATTCGACAGCAAGCGTCTTCGTCATGTTGTCCACACCCGCACGCGCCGCTCCGGTGTGCACCATGCCAGGGAAGCCGCGGATGATCTGCGCGATGACGTTGACGATGCGTCCCCTCTTTTGAGGTATCATCGCCTTGTTGGCGACGGCGTGCGTCATGGCCCAGGTGCCGATCAGGTTGTTGCGAACGACTGCCGCGAAGCCTTTTGGCGAGAGTGTTTCAGCGGTCGTCGGGAACTGACCGCCGGCATTGTTGATCAGGACGTCGATGCGACCAAAGCGTTCGACGACCGCGTCGACATAAGAGGCGATCGCCTCGGGCTCGCGAATGTCGCAAGGCGCACCCAACGCTTCGATTCCTTTGGACTCGAGCTCGGCGACGGCATTCGTCAAGGGCTCTGGGCGCCTCCCGCAGATCGCAACCTTGGCGCCGAGCAGGCCCATTTCCGTCGCTGCAACGAGGCCGATGCCGGTTCCACCGCCAGTGATCAGGACGACTTCGTCAGAGAACAACCCGTCAACGTACAGCTGGTCCATCTCGCGCCTCATACCATGCGGGGCGAGATCGGACGATTCGAGGTTCAGCTTGCCGCGACGGACTCGCGATCCACGGTCAGCGAGGCCACTAGCTCGCGTAGGTCTTCGGCGAAAAACGGCTTTGCTAGGGTTGCTTCGACATCGAGGCGGCGAGCGATGTCGTTTCGAGCGGTGCTGGCGCTCAGCAGAACGACGGGCACCTCGCGGTGTCTCCAGCGGCGGCGGAACTCACGCAGGAACATCTCGCCGTCTTCGATGGGCAGCATCAGGTCGACGACCATCAAGTCCGGCAACTGCACCGCGCATTGTGCGAGCGCCGAGCGAACGTCTCCTGCCGCGACGACCTTGTGCCCATCTTGCTCCAACAGGACCTCAAGCATGCGCCGCACCGAAGGGTCGTCGTCGAGAACGAGGATCGTCTTCTTCTCGGCCACATCTCCATCCTATCAGGCCCACCGCGCATCGCGAATATGCGCGCGCTGCCTACATTGGAGCTGCTAAGCTCACCTGTATGACGCTAGCCGTTCGTCTTGGTGCTGCAGCCGCTCTCGTGACGGTCGCCTGCACCCAGACGGTGCGCCCTACCTTGCCGGAAACGATCGAACCGCGGGACCTCTACCCGTTGGAAACCGGCAATGCCTGGTCCTACGACGTCGATACAGGCGAGTCTTCGACAACCTTGGCCGTGTCACGGGTCGAAACGTTCGACGGGCGGATTGCTGAAGTTCGCACCGCGCAGACGCTGCTGCGCTACGAAGTGCTCCCTGAAGGGATTCGGGTGCAGCCAGGAGACGAATGGGTCCTGCGTCTGCCGTTCGAAGAAGGTGCGACCTGGCCGGGCCGCGGAGGCCGTACGGCTCGCTTGGTCTCCATGGGGTTGCGGGTCGAGACGCGCGCGGGCGCGTTCGATGATTGCGTGCTGGTATCCGAAACCGGCGGCAAGCTCGAGCTGGAGGTGCGCACGGTGTACTGCCCGAAGGTGGGTCCGGTGTCGGTCGAGTCGACCATGCGCTCGAACCTGAGTGATCGCACGCTGACGGTGTCTGCCAAGCTTCGCGGCTACGAAGTCAGTCCGACTTCTTCGCCGCGCCCGTAGGTGCGACCTCGACTTCGACGAACTGCGTTCGAAGCTCTACGATGAGCGAGATCGACCCTTCGGCCAGGAACACCTGGCGCCAGGTCCGTCCCTGCGCGTCGCTGACTTCCAATGCGTGTCGCGTCCCAGGCGTGACTCCAAACAAGCTGTTGTCGATCTTCATGCCATCGAGAAGGACCTCTGATTCGGGCGGCACGCCGAGCAGCTCGACGGTGGCCATGGGCCGCGTCGCCCCGGCGCCAGCGGTCGGCCGCGCGCGCGGGTCGCTCTCCAACAAAGCCCAGGCGATCGCCACCAGCACCGAGAGGACGGCGAACGCCATCATCCATCGGCTGTCCAGAACTCGCCCGACGCTGTTCAAAGGAGTCGCATTCTCTTCGTTGTCCGGCTTCACCATCGCTGCTTTGCGACGCCACGGATTTGTCCCGTGCGCGATCCGGTTCCCATTGTAGGATGCCCACCCGGGCCCCGTCACGTTCTGGGTTGGATTCCGCATGACGACAGCAATTCTCGAAGCTCGCGACCTGACCAAGAGCTACGGGGACCGCGTGGTTGTCGACCATCTCGACTTGAGCTGCCGTCGGGGCACGGTCCTCGGCCTTCTCGGTCCCAACGGCGCCGGAAAGACGACCACCCTGCGGATGCTCTACGGCTTCGTTCCCCCCGATGAAGGCACGATCTGCTACGACGGGAGACGGTTTTCCGAGAATCGAGCCGAGGCAAAGCGCATGATCGGCGTGAGTACTCAGGACGATTCGCTCGACTACGATTTCACGGTCGCGCAAAACCTCTTGATCTACGCGAGCTATTTCCGCCCGAGGGTGGAAGACCTCGGAGGTCGGGTTGCGGAGCTCCTCGAACGCTTCGAGCTCGCGCCCTATGCGGATGCTTCTCCGCACGTGCTCTCCGGTGGATACGTCAGGCGACTTCTCATTGCCCGGTCGATCGTGCATCAGCCGACCGTATTGTTCCTCGACGAACCGACGACCGGTCTCGATCCTAGCGCGCGCCTCGACGTCTGGGAGCTGATCGACGGAATGCGCGCCGATGGCTTGGCGATCGTGCTCACGACCCACTACATGGACGAAGCCGAGCGCTTGAGCGACGAGCTGCTCGTGATTCACGAAGGCCGCAACGTCGTCCATGGCGAGCCGCATCGCGTCATCGACAGCGTCCTCGGTGACCACGTCATTATCGTGCCTCGCGCAGAGCCGGCGCGTGAAGCCATCGCTGCCTGGTTACGAGACCGAGGCGCGGAGCAAGTGGCAACGGTGCTGGGAGAGCTTCGCGTCCCGGTGAGCAAAGAAGATCTGGCCGCGCTCACGGCTCGGTTCGGCGAAGCGACTTGGCAGGTTCGCCCACCCAACCTCGACGACCTTTTCATCGCTCTGGCGCGACGAAATGGGCGGTCCGCATGAGCGCTTTGGGTAACCTCACGGCGGTTACGAACTGGCGCTCCTGGGCCGTGTTTCGCAGAAACGCGCTGGTTTTTCTGCGAAACTGGCGTACCGCCGTGATCCCTCCAGCCATGGAGCCCGTGATCTTCTTCGTCGCCTTTGGGATCGGATTCGGCGGCTTCATCGAAGACCTCAACTACGGTGGCACGATGATCAACTATGCGACCTACGTCGCGCCCGGGCTGATCGCCTATACGGGTTTCGGTACGCCATACTACGAAGCGCTCTACTCCGCGTATGTCCGGATGTTCTATCAGAAGACTTGGGACGGCATCCTGGCGACGCAAGTCGAGCTGCCAAGCGTGGTTTGGGGAGAGATCCTCTGGGGCGCCGTGCGGGGGATGGTAAACATCTCAATCGTATCGTTGGTCATCGCGGCCTTCGATTTGCTCGGCGTCGTCGACGTCAAAGTCGGGTTCCTCGTATTCCTGCCTCTGCTCGGCTTCATTGCGGGCTGCGCGTTCGCGTCGTTCGCCCTGATCTTCACCGCGATCGTGCCGGCGATCGACCACATGAACTATCCGGTCTTCCTGATCGGCTGGCCCTTGAGCTTGGTCAGCAATACGTTCTTTCCGATCGAGCCACAAAGTCAGGCGTTGTGGGCACTGATGCAGGTCAATCCCGTTTACCAACTCGCGGAGTGCGCGCGCGGCCTTCTGGTGCTCGGGAACCCCGGTTCACATCTCCTCGGCTTGCTCGGATCGACGGCCCTTCTCCTCGTTCCGTGCACCCTTCTTTCGGTGCGATTGACCCGCCGGCGAGTGCTCGGAGATTGAGCTTCCCGGACCCAGAAATTCATTTGTCAGATCAACGGGTTAGAGGCTGCATCAGCCCTTGCGTTGGCCCCCCTTCAAGGCTAGAAACGCAGTCATGGCTGAACCTCCGATCGCCGAACCGAGCCCTGCTGCGCCAGGCTACGATCAAAGCGCAATTCAGGTGCTCGAAGGCCTCGAGGCGGTGCGGAAGCGGCCCGGCATGTACATCGGTGATCCGCACGACGGGACGGGGCTCCACCACCTGGTTTGGGAA
>JAOTXX010000010.1 GCA_029862185.1 Myxococcales bacterium | reverse complement strand
CCCATGCCGCCCATGCCGCCTGCGCCGGCCATGCCGCCCATGCCGCCCATGCCGCCTTCGCCGCCCATGCCGCCGGTGCCGCCGGTTCCACCTGTACCATCACACACGGCATCGGAGTCGAAACGCTCGCCGTAGCCCGGTCCGTCTCCGCTCTTATTGTTACCAGCTTTCACCCAGACGCCGGCGATTTGTCGTTCGCCTACGCCCAGAGTCGCGCAGTGACCATCGAGGTCGTCGTACTTGCGGTGCTCGCCGTCTTCAAACTCGATGACGACATTGGAGAGCTCCTTGCATGATGCGATGTGCGCCTCGTGGCATTCGAACTCGACCTCGATGTACCCATACTTTCCGCCGTGAGGACACTCGATGTCGACCTTGCAATCGTGGACGGAGTCACAGTCGCAACCCCGGTCGCCGTCGGAATCTCCATCATCGCAATACCCGTCCCGGTCGCTGTCACCATCATCGTCGGAATCTCCGTCATCGTCGGAATCTCCGTCATCACAGGAGCAGTGGCAATCGTCGCCACCGGTGCCGCTCATGCCGCCAGCACCAGCCGAGCCGCCCGTGCCCCCTGCTCCGCCTGCGCCGCCCATGCCGTCATCGCCGCCAGCGCCGCCGGTTCCGCCGTCGCCGCAGTCAGCGTCCGAGTCGAACCGCATCCCATAGCCCGGGCCGTCACCGCTCGCGTTGTTTCCGGCCTTTACCCAGACGCCAACGATCTCTTTGTCCCCTGCGCCAAAGGTCCCGTAGTGACCCTTGAGCCCATCGTACTTATAGTGCTCGCCGCCTTTGAACTGGACCACGACATTCGAGAGCTCTTTACACGACACGATGTGGACTTCGTAGCACTCGAACCGCGCCGCAATTGGCCCGGTCGGTCCGCCCGTTGGGCAATCCAACATGCACTCGTCGGGATAGCCATCACTCATGTTCCAATCGCTGCAATCGTCGCCTGCGTACTCACCGCAGCGGTCAGTCGCGCATTCGCTTGCGCCAGGGGGGACGAGCTCGAGTCCGTCCGCAGACGTATTGCCCAAGCCGTCGGACGAACAACCAACGAGCACGGCAAGGATCAGAAACAAACCAGCTTTTAGAGTATGGATAGACATGGGGCTACTGTAGGATCGACGCGAAGTCTCGAGCAAGTGGCATTATGTAGTGACTTGTAATGGCACTCCCAGGATCTTGTGATCTAGTTCACAATACGCCGCCCTGTCCGTCCGTCCCGAAGACCGGAGCCGTCATCGCCAGCTGGAGCGGGAAATGAGATTCGCTTGCGAGTGTACGAATGCAGCGCGCTGCACGAGTACGGGCGCAGTACGCAGGCGAAGCCGAGTACACTCACGACTTCAACCTTGGCAACACTTCCCTAGCCTCGAACACGAGTCGGGGAATTCAACAACATCAACCCCATCGTGTCCCGTGGTGTCTCCCGGAAACAGGTGCTCTGCATAATTCGGGGGGCTAAAGGAGTTGAGATCGGAACTTGGATCTGGGCGAATCGTCACCGAGGCGATCTGCACGCGCGACTTGTGACGAGATCGTGGCAGCAAGACTCGTAGATTTTGGCGATTGCCCCCCGGCTTGCCATTCCGACCGATGAGCGCGGCGCCGGCCCAGTCGGCTGGATCGGGCCATCCCAACCACGACGAAAAACGGCCCCGAAGAGCGGAGCCGCAACTCGAATGGCCGAGACAACGATCGACGCGACCGCAAGGGCTGGTGCGGCGGCATACAGGAGCGTATGCTCATCAGCCCATCATGGCCGAGGCATTCCACGAACGATTGAGCGCACTCGACGCGATCTTTTTGGACCTCGAGAGCGAAACCACGTCAATGCACGTCGGCGCGGTGCTTCTCTTCGACGCGAAACCGCTGACGCTCGACAACGGCGGTCTCGATATGGAGCGCATCACCAAGTACACCTTGGCGGCCCTAGACACGATGCCGCGTTACCGACAACGGCTCGCGTGGGTGCCCGGGTTTGGTCATCCGGTTTGGGTCGAAGACGATCGATTCAACATTAATTTTCATCTCCGCCACACGAGGCTTCCGCTTCCCGGAGACGAGCGGATGCTCAAGCGCCTCGTGGGTAGGCTGTTCTCGCAGCGACTGGATCGGAGCCGGCCGCTATGGGAGTTCTGGATCGTCGAAGGCATCGAGAACGAGCAGTTCGCATTGGTGGGCAAGGCGCATCACTGCATGGTCGATGGCGTCGCAGGTGTTGGGCTCATCGAGGCGCTACTTCAAATGACGCCCGTCGTTACGGAGAAGGAGCCGCGCTCGTGGACTCCACGTCCTCCTCCAACTCGGACGCAGCTCCTCCGGGCCGAAATCAAGCATCGCATCAATGGTCTGCGCAAACTTTCGCACTTCGGGCCCCGCATCCGGGAGAACTTTGGAGGCGTGGCGCGTGTGCTCCAATCGGGGATGAAGGCCGGCCCAGAGAGTCCCTTCACGGCGCCCGACATCAGCCCGTACCGTCGTTTTGACTGGGCCTCGTTCCATCTCGAAGAGGTGAAGGCCGTGAAGAACGCTCTTGGAGGCACCATAAACGATGTGGTGGTCGCGACGACCACGGCAGCGATACGGCGTTTCCTCGAGGCGCGCGACCTGGACGTAGACTCCATGGAGGGGTTTCGCGCCTTTCTTCCCGTCAGCACGCGCAAGACCAGCAGCGGACCGGCGGGAAACCAGGTCGCCATGCTGCTCGCGGAGCTTCCCGTGTCCGAGCCCGACCCCATCGAACGGTTCAAGAAGGTCATCGCGGTCACGACAAAGCTGAAGAAGGAGTCCAATCAAACCGCAGGCGCGGAGCTCCTCGAAGACGTGGCCGACTTGACGACCAAGCGGCTGATCTTGGACATCTCCCGCGAAGCGATCCGACGACACGCCTACCACGTCGTGGTGACCAACATCCCGGGGCCGCCGCTGCGGCTTTACATGCTTGGCGCCCAGCTCAAGGCCATGTTCCCCCTGGTCCCAATCCCGCCGACTCAGAACCTGGGCATCGCGCTCTTTAGCTACAACGGGCGACTCTACTGGGGCTTCAACGGCGATTGGGAAGGTTTCCCGGACTTGCACGAGTTCGTCGAGACCCTCGAGGCCTCGTTCGGAGAGTACAAACAGCTCGCCGCGGCGCGTGCGCCCGAGGTTTCGGCGGGTCCGCGTCCAGACCTCAGCGGCTAGGGACACTGCTCATTCAGCCCTCTCCTAGCCCGAGCTACCTTGGGCACCGATGAGCAAGACGCGTGACGACGGTTGGAAGCTGCACGAGGCAGAGCAACGCCTTGCTTGGCAAAAGCTGACGCCTACACAACGTCTTGAATGGATCGAGGAAGCCAAGCGCTTTGCCGAGGTCGCGAAGCACGCGCGGAAGCTCTCGAACGCAGGCGTCCCCGCCTCCGCTAGAGCTCGCAGCGTGGCCCGCCAACCAAGAACGGCCTCGCAAAACGGAGCCCTCATCGCCGTTTGGAGCGGGAAATGAGATTCGAACTCACGACTTCAACCTTGGCAATATTCTCTTGGCCGAGAACACCATTCGGGAAATTCAGCAACATCAACCACTTAGTGTCCCGTGGTGTTGCGTGCTGTCCCGTGGTGTCCGGTGGAATGTGGAAGACTTCGTGGAGCATTTGACTGCAACCTCCAGAGGGTTGAAGCGCGTGCTCAGGACCCCTGTTTGGGCACGAGAACGATGCGTCCATGGAGGCCGCCCGCCTGCACCATGCGCTGCGCACGATCGGCTTGTTCGAGATCGAGCTTTTCGTGGATCTCGATTGAAAACGGCTTCTCGGCATGGAGCTCGAGGACTGCCCTCATGTCGGCGCGCGTCGCGCCGCTACTACCGATGATCTGCAGGCCGCGCGTGACCACGAACCCGAGATTCACCGATGCTCGCTCCTCGACGACGTTCCCCACGACGATCATTTTTCCACCGGGGCGCAGTGAGCGCAACGACGAGTTGAACGTCGGCGGGCCTACGCAATCCATCACGACGTCGACGGGGCCGGCGGAGAGCTCCTTGTGAAACCGATCCCCTGCATCGACGATGACGTGCTGGGCGCCGAGCTTGGTCAGGTACTCCGCGTGGCGTTCATCGCGCGTGACCGCGGTGACGGTCGCCCCAAGCCTCGAAGCCACCTGCACGGCGGCGCTCCCAACTCCGCCATTGGCTCCAGTCACGAGGACTTGCTGACCCGACCCGACGCCACCGAACCGCGCTAGGCCACGATACGAGGTGCCGAAGGTGCAGTGGAGCACCGCAGCCTCGGTGGCCGGGATGCCTTGGTCCATCGCGTAGAAGCAGCGCTCGGGGGCCATGAGGTGGCTGGCGTAGCCGCCGTCGATCAGCAGGCCGAGGACGCCGGTCGCGCCCTGGCAAAGCGAGCCGCTTTCGCGCTGGCAGGCCACGCAATTGCCGCAGAAGTCACGATGCGTCGTCGCAACGCGATCCCCAACGGACCAGTCGGTGACGTCGGGACCCACGGCGACGACCCGGCCGACGGCCTCGTGGCCTGGTGTGATCGGTGTCTGGATGAACTTGAAGCGACCCGATCGATCGATGCAGTCGCGAAAGCAGACACCGCAAGCTTCGACTTCGATGAGAACCTGGTTTCCGGCAGGGTCGGCTGGAGTTGCATCACTGCGCTCGTACGTGAGATCTTCTTCCCAACCAACCTTGGTGAGGCGCGCACGTTCGCTCATGGTCAACGGCCCTCGAACCGTGGTTTGCGAGCTTCGAGAAACGCGTCGATGCCTTCTTTGGCGTCGCGGCAGCGAATGTTCTCGCGAAATACACGCGCCTCTTCTTCCATGCCGCGGGTAAACCCCTCACGAAGACCGACGTTCACGGCACTCTTGATGCTCGCGATCGCGCCTGTGGCCTGGCGGGCGAGTCGCGCGGCGTAGTCGAGACAGTGGTCATAGAGCGTCTCCGCGGGAAGGACCGCCGTAACGAGACCCGCCTGGAGTGCCTCTTCCGGCGCGAGTTGAAGGCCCTTGAACATGAGCTCAAGCGCCTTGGCCTTGCCGACGAGTTGAGTGAGGCGCTGCGTACCTCCGAATGCCGGGATCATGCCGAGACGCACTTCCGGCAGCCCGACGCGCGCTCCTCCTGCGGCGATGAATCGGAAGTCGCAGGTCAAGGCGAGCTCGAATCCACCGCCGAGCGCGTGGCCATTGAGGGCGGCCACGGTGGGTATCGGAAGCGCCTCGAACCGATCCAAGGCGGCCACGGCTCTCGGATGGAGATCGAGGAGGCTGTCGTCGATCTCGCGGAGCTGACTCACGTCGTCGCCCGCGGAGAACAGGAAGGGGATGGCGCTGGTGAGCAACGCCGCCCGCGCCTCGCCGGGCTCGCCCAAGCGCCCGAGCACGGTTTCGAGGTCTTCTAGAAAGGCTGGCCCAAACGCGTTGACCGGCGGGTGGTTCATCCGGATCACCGCAACCGAATCGGCGACTTCGTACTGCAAGACGGACAAGTGCATGCCCTCGCCTCCTCCCTGGGTCTTATCTTTACTTAGATTATCTGTCAAGGATCTAAGTCCTACCCAAATTTTGGCTTGACAGGCTTAGTTTCGCTTAATATTCCTCACGCTAGCGGAGGTGTGGATGTGGCGATTCCTGGCGAAAATGGATCGACGAGCTCCTCGAAGAACAACAAGAGGAAGCGCAATCTCGAAAAGGAAAAAGCCATCCTCGAGGGGGCTCTGAAGGTCTTCGGCGAAAAAGGCTTCGACGATGCGACCGTAGCCGCCATTTGTTCCGAGGCGGGGATCTCCGAGCCGACGCTCTACGAGTACTTCGAGTCGAAGGAAGATGTGCTGTTCTCGATTTCGGAGCTCTACACGAGGCGGGAGCTCGAGCGCCTCAGCGAGCTCGCCCGTTACATCAAGGACCCACGCGAGCGGCTTCGGGCCATCATCCAAGCCTACCTCGAGTTCTACGAAAACAACCCGCTCTACACGTCCGTCGCTCTGCTGACGCTCAAAGGGAACCGCCGCTATGTCGCTTCGCCCGCATACCAGAGCGTTCGGGAGGCGGCGCATACGCTCATCGAAGTTGTCCGGGATGGCGCCGAGCGTGGCATCTTCCGCGATGACATCGATCCGTATCTCGTCCGGAACATGGTGCTTGGCTTCATCGAGCATTTGACCATTCAGTGGCTGCTCGTGGGGCGCCCGAAGGCCATCGCCGAGCACACGGAGATGGTCTTTCAAATGGTCATGAGAGCCATCGAAAGGGAAGACGACGATACGATCGAAGTGAAGCTCCGGGTGGACAAGAAGCTCGCGTGCAGCCTTTTTCGTGCAGACGATGACGATTGAAGAGACTAGAGACGCGAAGATTCTGATCACGGGAGCCGCGGGCTTCACCGGTCACCATGCCGTGATGGAAACCGTGAAGGCTGGCTTCTCAGTGCGCGCGACCGACGTTTCGAGCCGTTACTACAGCGCGATGTTCGAGGCGCTCGGTGTCGAGTTCGTCAAGTCCGACCTCACCGAGCGCGACAACCTCGAGGCGCTCCTCGACGGGATCGATGGCGTCTTTCACGTGGCTGGCATTCACGACTATTCGACGCCCCGCGCGCTCATGGTTGCGGTCAACGTCAATGCGGTCGCAAACCTCTGCGACGCATGTATTTCCGCTGGAGTGACCCGCTTCATCCATCTGTCGTCGGCAGGGGTCTACGGATACGACTGGCACGACAAGACCCCGGTCAAAGAGGACGCGCGCAAGCTCACTCCACCTCTGAACGTCTACAACGAGACGAAGTGGGCGGGCGAGCAGGTCGTGCACCGGTTCATCTCGGACAAGGGCCTGCACGCGACGATTCTGCGACCCGGCGCGATCTATGGGACAAGGTCGGAATACGGCATCCACAACGCGGTCAAGCACGTCTATTCCCATCGGGACAAGCGCAAGATCATGATGCTGGGCAGCGGCGACTACGTCGAAGGCTTCGTGCACGTGGAGGACGTGTGTCGCGCGATGATCTACGCGTTCAACCACGATTCGATGATCGGCGAAGCCTATAACGTCGCCGATGACTCGCGCTGGACGACCGCCGAGTTCTTCAGCTTCCTTTCGCGAGAGCTATTCGGCGAGGAAAAGCCGTTCTTTCAGGTTCCGGTTCAGGTAATGGTCCCGGTTGCCGCCGTTTCAGAGCTCGTCGCAAAGAGCCTCGGCGCGAAGTCCAAGCTCGAAAGAGACACCCTTCACTACATGTCGTGCGACCGCATTTGGGACAATACCAAGATCAAGCAAGCCGGTTTCGCACTCAAGCATCCCGACGTGCGGCCGGGAATGAAACAAACTCTCGATTGGTACAAGGACAACGGCTGGCTCTGAGCATGGATGCAGGAGCCTCCAAATGACATCACAGGTATTCGCCATGAGCACAGACGACCTCACAGTCAAAGACCTGGTCACACGCCATGCCCGCGAGCGCGGAGATAGCCCGTTCCTCGAGTTCTATGACGAGGTCGTGAGCTACCGCGATCTCGACCAGCGAAGCGACGCCTTTGCGCGCTATCTGCTGAGCAAAGGCATCGGCAAAGGGGACATCGTGGCCTTCATGATGGGCAACTCGCCCGAGTTCTTCTACGTCCTGCTCGGCGCGCAAAAGATCGGCGCCATCGCCGGCCCAGTGAGCTGCTGGTGGCAAGACAAGGAGCTTCAGCACCTCGTCGACGACGCGGAGCCTCCCATCCTGGTCATCGACGACGAGTTCGCTCCGCTCGTCTCGAAGATCAAAGACACGATGGCTTCGGTCGAGACCATCGTAGTCAATGCGCCGTCCAAGCTGAGCTCGGACTTCGAGCACGAGGATCTATCGGACGTGCTCCGCACGCATGCCGGCAAGCTCGAGCACGACGACCCGCCCACGCCCGACGATGTTGCCACGGCGATGTACACCTCGGGTACGACCGGAAAGCCCAAGGGCGTGCTGCATACCCATCGCAACATCCTGAGCGCAGTGCGCTCGAAGGCGCAGATCGCTCCAATCGAGCCGGGTGACCGAGCGCTCTGTGTGCTCCCGCTGTTTCACGGCGGTGGGCTGCACGATTTGGCCTATCCATGCCTCTATCGTGCGGTGACCATCGTGCTGCGGACCGACTTCTCTGCCTCGGAGTTCTGGGAGTGCGTCGAGCGCTACAAAGTCAACGGCTTCTACATCGTTCCGACCATGTGGAACATTCTTCTCCGGGTTCCCGAAGCGTCCGCGGTGGACACCAGCAGCTTGCGCTTCGGCATTTCGGGCGCCGCGCCGATTCCACCGGAGCAACTCCAAGAGTGCGAGCGGCGCTTCAACGTTCCGATTCTCGAGGCTTATGGATCGACCGAAAACACGGGCGGCATCACTGCCAACACATTCGATGCGCGGAAGGTCGGCTCAATCGGCAAGCCGCTGCCCGGCATGGAGGTCCGCATTTTCGATGAGCAGAACAACGAGGTGGCGACCGGCGAGATCGGCGAGATCGTGACCCGCAGCGATGCCGTCATGAAGGGCTACCACAAGGCTCCGGAGGCCACCGCAGAGACGATCAGAAATGGTTGGCTGCACACCGGCGACATGGGCTACGTCGACGAGGAGGGTTTCTTCTTCATCGTCGACCGCAAGAAGGAGCTGATCATCCGGGGTGGCGTCAACGTCTACCCGAAGGAGCTCGAGACCGTGATCGGCGCCCATCCGGCGGTCGAGGAAGTGGCGGTGATCCCGGAGCCCCACGACAAGTACGGTCAAGTCGCGAAGGCTTGCGTCGTCGTCGAGCAGGGCAAGTCGCTCACCGAGAAAGAGCTCCGCGCATACTGCGCATCGGAGCTCGCGCCCTACAAGGTGCCGGAGAAGTTCTTGTTCCGCGACCGACTGCCGAGGAATGCGATCGGCAAGGTGCTCAAGAAAGAGCTCATTCGGGAGATCGCCGAAGAGGGTAGCGTCGATGCGGTTCCGGTCGCGCACCTCTTCGAGAGCATGCCCGAGCGGTTCATCCCCAAGAAGGCCAAAGGAGTAGACGCAGTCATCAGCTACCACATCACCGGTGGCGGCGGCGGTGATTGGACGGTCACGATCCGCGACGGCCAGATCCGCGTGACCGAAGGGCTTGCCAAAGACCCTCGTTGCTACGTCGTGGCGCGGGACAGCGATTATTACGACGTCACCACGGGCAAGATGTCCGGCATCGCCGCCGTGATCACGGGCAAGCTGTCCATCCGCGGCGACACCGGCTTCATGCGCAAGCTCCGCAAGATGTTCAAGCCCGTCGAAATCGAGTAGGCGGCCGCATCCCACACATGAGAGGCAGAGACGATGGCACTTCGTACACCTGAAGAATACAAGGCAGGACTGAGAGACGACCGCAAGGTCTACATGTTGGGAAAGAAGGTTCCCGACGTCACCGAGGATCCTTATCTCAAGGTCGGTGTCGAAACCGCCGCGTTCGACTTCCTGCTCGCGGACCACCCCGACATGCACGACCTCGCCGTCATGGAAGAGCCGAGCACGGGCGAGAAGGTGAGCCGGTACTTCGAGGTTCCCGATTATCCAGAGGCCGTCGCCAAGCGGCACGAGCTGGTCAAAGGGGCGTGCAACGTCGCCGACGGGGCTCTCCCGTTCGTGAAGGACGTCGGCACCGACATCATGAATGCCATCACCGCGGTGGCCCGGGTTGCGGGAAGCAAGAAGTACCTCGACCGAATCAACGAGTACCGCCGCTACTGTGCGTTGAACGATGTCGCGCTCGCGGGCGCGGTCACCGACGTCAAGGGCGACCGCTCCAAGGGGCCGAGTGAGCAGAGCAGCCCTGACTACTACCTCCGGGTGGTGGACGAGACCGAGAAAGAGATCGTCGTCTCGGGCGCGAAAGCGCACATCACGGCGTCCGCCTACGTGGACGAAATCCTCGTCATTCCGACGCGCAACCTGTCGGAGCAGGACGCCGACCACGCCGTAGCGTTCGCGGTGCCGGCAAACACGCCGGGCATCACCCAGATCTGCCGGCCCAACTTCCGCTACGAAGACACTGCCCACTTCCCGACGCCGGCACCCCGCCGTGGGCACATCGAAGCGCTGGTCATCTTCGACAACGTACGTGTACCCAAAGAGCGCGTCTTCATGCTGCGCGAGTGGCCCGCCGCACAGGGCTTGGCGTACGCATTCTCGGCGTTTCACCGGTTCACGGCGGTGACCTACAAGATCCCAATTCTCGAATACATGACGGGCCTCGGGATGCTCGCTGCCGAGGCGAACGGCGTACACAAGGCGTCCAACATTCGCGAGCGCTTCGTAAACATGATCCGATACACCGAGACCACCAAGGCGCTCGCGAAGGCCGCGGCGGTCGAGCCCCAGAATTTCGCTGGCTCAGGTCTCTACGTGGCGAATCCCCTGACGTCGAACATGGCGAAGCTGCACTTCGCGTCGCAGTTCCACGACTTCGTGCGAGACATCCAGGACATCGCCGGCGGGTTGCTGGTGACTCAGCCCACCTACAAGGACTGGCAAAACGAGGAGACCCGACCGTATCTGGAGCAGTACATGGGTGGCGCTGGCGAATACGACGCCGAGAAGCGCCTCAAGCTGATGAGCACGCTGCACCACGTCGTTGCAAGCGATTTCGCGGGGTGGCACGAGGTGTGCTCGATCCACGCGGAAGGCTCGTTTTCCACCCAGAAGATGATGCTCCTCGCCGAGGCACCGTCGAAGTACTACAAAGGCAGGGCGCGAGCCATCGTAGGGCTCGACGGCTAGGGCGTCGGGCGATCGCAACGAGTCGGAGGCGGTGATGTTGCAGCAGTTTGAAGAATCACAGGAAGCTCCCCCGGTGTTGGAGTCGTTCGATCCGAGTAACTGCAAAAAGCTCGGCGAGGTCCCGATTTCCAACGCGGCCGATGTGAAGGCCGCGGTCGCCCGAGCTCGGGAAGGTCAGATCGGATGGGCGGCGTTGGGCGTGGATGGGCGAAATCGCATTCTCGACCGACTTCGTGGCGTCCTGATCGACCGCGCTTCGGAGATCGCGCGCGTCGTGTCCTCGGAGAACGGCAAGCCACCGGTCGAGCCCCTGGGTCTCACAGGGCCTTTGTGCGAGACGATCAAACTCCACACTGGCGTCGCAAAGCGTCTCGAATCCGGAGTCAGAGTCAGCCCGACGTTTTTCGTAGGCTCGAAGGCGCGGGTCTACTACGAGCCTCTAGGTGTTGCGGGCTTCATCCTGCCGTGGAACTTCCCGTTCGAGCTCGGCGTCAAGCACATGATCCCGGCGTTGGCCGCAGGGAACGCCGTGGTGCAGAAGCCTTCGGAAGCCAACCCGCTCATCGGTGAGATGATCGCGGATCTGTTCGCCGACGCCGGCGTTCCCGACGGTGTCGTCCAAATGGTCCATGGCTATGGAGAAACCGGTGCTGCGTTGATCGATGAGGTGGATGTCATCTGCTTCGTTGGCTCGCCGCAGACCGGGCGCCGGGTCATGGAACGCGCCTCAAAGACGCTAACCCCAGTCGTGCTCGAGCTCGGCGGAAACGACGCTGCAATCGTTCGCGAGGACGCGGATCTCGACTTCACGGCCATCGGGCTGGTCAACGGCACCTGCTACAACAGCGGGCAGGTATGCAACGGCATCGAACGCATCTATGCACCGGCTCACCTCGTCGAGCCTCTCGCAAAGAAGATCGTCGCGATCGTGAAAGAGTTGCGTCAAGGCGATTCGAGCGGCCGTGGCGAGTACGACCTCGGCCCGATCACCTGGGCGCCGCAGCTCGAGATCTACGAAGCGCACACGGCCGACGCTGTGGAAAAAGGCGCAGAGCTCCGACATGGCGGTGTCGTCGAGCGGAAGGACGGCGGTCTCTTCTGGCCTCCCACGGTGCTCACAGGCATGAATCACGAGATGCTGATGATGCAGGAAGAGACGTTCGGTCCGTTCCTGCCGATCATGGCGGTGGAGAGCGACGACGAGGCAATTCGTTTGGCCAACGATTCGAAGTACGGGCTCGGCGCGAGCGTTTGGACTCGCGATGAAGGGGCTGGAGAAGCCATGGCAAGACGAATCCGCGCCGGCTCGGTGATGGTGAACAACGCCGTGCAATCGGGAGGATGTGTGACGTTGCCTTTTGGCGGCGAGGGCGAATCCGGCGTCGGACGCGTGCAGGGCGAGCAGGCGTTTTACACCTATGTCGCTACCAAGAGCGTGATGACGTGCCCCAAGAGCGTCGAAAATCTGTGGATGCCTTATGAAAAAGGCTTCGATACTCTCGCCAAAGGCCTCACGAAGGTGTTCAGCGGCCGCAACATCGGTGAGCGTATATCGGGCGTGGTCGACGTCGTTCGCACTTGGCCACATCGCTGACGATGGATCTCGCGGGGAAAACAGCGCTGCTGACCGGCGCCTCGCGAGGGCTGGGGCCTTACATTGCGCGCGCATTTGCCGAAAGGGGTGTGCACCTCGCGCTGACAGCTCGGACCGCCGATGCCCTAGAGGCAACCGCAAGAGAAGCCACCGAATTTGGTGTTCGAGCGATCGCGATTCCGGAAGACGTGACGGACCCTTCGGGCCGGATGCGGCTTCTCGAGCGAGCCGGCACACTGGGCCCGATCGACATCCTGATCAACAACGCAGGTATCGAATGGGTTTGCCAATACACCAACATGTCGGTCGAAGAGATCGAGCGGATGGTCCAGACAAACCTCGTGGCACCGCTGATGCTCTCGAGGCTCGTGCTCCCCGACATGATCGCGCGTGGTAGCGGGCACGTGGTCATGATGTCTTCGCTTGGAGGCAAGAAAGGCTCGCCCTACTCCGCCACGTATGCGGCAACGAAGGCGGGGCTCATCGAGTGGACCAGCGGCGTTCGCGAAGAGCTTCGCGGCACCGGCGTCAGCGCTTCAGTCATCTGCCCTGGGTTCGTGTCACAAGCCGGCATGTTTGCCGAATACGGCAAGCGGGCACCGCGCCTCGCCGGAGAAAGCACACCTGAACAGGTCGCTGTGGCGGTCCTTCGTGCAGTAGAGCGCGATCTTGCCGAGATTACCGTCAACCCCGGCCCCAAGCGGCTCATGGACGTCGCAAACGCCATCAGCCCGGGAGCGGTGACCTGGATCCTCCGGCGCTTTGGCGTCTATGAATTCTATCGGCAGCAGGCCGAAGACAACGCTCGATGAGGATCGACGCGACAATTGGAGCGCCTAGTGATGGACTTGATCCCGGAAGAGGAGTGATTGATGCGAGCTTCGACTCTCATGTTTGTGAGCCTGGTAGCGTCGACAGCCACCGCCTGTTCGAGCGACGGGGCAAGCAGCACAGCACCGGTCACGACCGCCGAGACTACACTTGGCATGGCGAACGGCGTGTTGATCGACGAAGGCGTGGTCGCGTTTCTCGGGCTTCCGTTCGGCGAGGCGCCGGTCGGTGATCTCCGCTTCAAGCCGCCGGTCGCGGTCGATGCGTGGGACAGCCCGGTCGACGCGAGCGAGTTCGGGCCTGCCTGTGCGCAGCCCTCAGACGCGGGTACCGGCAATGTCTACGACAACCAAAGCGAGGACTGCCTCACGCTGAATGTCTGGACGCCTTCCGCCGACGACAAGAAGCGGCCCGTCATGGTCTGGGTACACGGAGGCGGTTGGATCTACGAGGGCACCGAGGATCCGCTCTACAGCGGTGAGCATCTCGCCGCGCGCGGCGATGTGGTCGTCGTGAGCATGGAGTACCGGCTCGGCATCTTCGGCTTCAGCCACTTCGACGAGATCCCGGGTAGCGGCAACGCGGGCCTCCTCGATCAGAAGCTCGCGCTCGAGTGGGTGCGCGACCACATCGAGGCCTTCGGCGGCGATCCCGACGACGTCACGCTGTTCGGAGAGTCGGCGGGCGGCATGAGCGCAACCGCGCTGATGGCGATGCCCGACGCAAAGGGTTTGTTTCACAAAGTGATTGCCCAGAGTGGGGCGGGAAGCACGGCGCGAGAGACGGCGTACGCGAAGGCTGTTTCCGATGATCTCCTGGCAGCCGCGGGCGTCACCGACGTAAACGAGCTTCTGGACCTGACTACCGAAGAGTTGGTCGCGGCACAGGACCTGATGCTCGAAGTGGCGTTCCTGGGCGATCTCTTGTTTGGAACGGTCGTCGACGGCGACGTCTTCCCCGAGCCGCCGATCCACGCGATCGCCAAGGGCGCCGCCAGCGATATTCCTCTATTGACCGGTACGACCAGGGACGAAACACGACTCTGGATCTTCTACGTCGATCTGCTTGCGAACTTGCCTCTCGATGCGGTGATGGCGTTCATTCCCTACGGCGAGCGGGCGATTCCAGAAGGCAAGACCGTCCAAGATGTCATCGATCTCTACGAGGCGAATCGCCCTGGCGTGGAGCCCGGTGTGATCACGCATGCAGCCGGCTCGGATATCTTCTTCCGGCTCCCTGCGATTCGCTTGCTCGAAGCGCAGCGGACCCACCAGCCGAACAACACCTTTTTCTACCGCTTCGATTGGCCCCCACCTGCGCCGGCGTCACCCGACAACGATCTCGGCGCCATGCACGGGGCCGAGCTTGCGTTCATGTTCGGCAGCGGCAACGAAGGTTGGCTCGACATCTACGGGCCCGACCCGCTCCCCCAGGCGCTGACGCAGCAGATGATGGATGCGTGGCTTGCATTCGCCAAGACGGGCAACCCGAACCATTCGAACATGCCGAGCTGGCCCGCGTACGATGCGAGCACCCGAGCCACGATGGTGTTCGATAGCACTGAGGCCGCCGCCATCAGCGAGATCGCAGACGATCCCGCCAGCGACGAACGGACCTTCTGGGACGGCGTTCCCTTCGACGGCGTGACCCCCACGTCGAAGCCCGAAGACCTCTAGCGCCCACCCTGAAAATGCTCCTAGTCGATCCGTGTTCCCCAACGAAAAACGGCCCCGCAAAACGGAGCCGTCATCGCCAAATGGAGCGGGAAAAGAGATTCGAAGTCACGACTTCAACCTTGGCAATATTCGCCTAGCCTCGAGCACCATTCGGGAAATTCAACAATATCAATCACATAGTGTCCCGTGGCGTTGCGTGCCGTCCCGTGGTGTCCTGTGGAAAGTGGAAGGTTGAGTGAAAGACGAGGGCAACGTAACCGCTGGTGAGCCTGAGCGCTGACGCACGTTGAGGCATAGCCGATTCAAACACCCTCTCGTGGTCTCGCGAAGTCAGCTCGTGGGGTATTCTCGGAAAGCGAAGGGTTCAAAAGGCGAAGGAACTGCGCGGAGAGTTGTTCTTGCGATATTTCTGCGTCAACCACGGTCAGGTCGGCCGGTCCAGGTCGCACGGGACCCCGGCTGGGTCGGACCGGGCCTCAGAGTGTGAATGCGCGTCTCGATTAAGACGCAAGAGATTCACGTCTCGAAGAATTACGGCTCACGAAACGAAGATGTTCAAGCCTGGCACGGCGCTTGCTTTGTCGATCACGTATCAATTGGGAGATCACGATGCAAGTTGGTTTTCTTCGGCAATCGGGTCTTGTCAAGGACGACGAAAGGAGGATGGATGTCGAAACCAGAGCGGCAAACTGAATCCGACGCAATCCCGTCTGAGCTCTCCATTGCGCGGAGGGAATGGCTGACCACGTTTGCGGTGGCAGGCGTCGCGGCGGCCACAGCCGCGATTCCGAAATACGCGTCGTCCCAGACACGTCCCCACGCCGCCAACTCACCCGAGCTCGAGCTGCGTCACATCAAGACCGCACTCGAACCGCTACGCGCAGCGAACTACGTCGAGGAGGGGCAGCGCAGGGGCATTCTCGACCTGGATATTGACGACGCGCTCGCCAAGGACATCAACCGGTTCCTCGGGACGACCTATCAAGCGCTCGTCTATTCCGAGCTCGTGAACGCCCTTCCGGACGATGTCCGAAGCAGCGACGAGGTGCAGACCGACATTGCTGAAATGTCACCAGTGCTCGACCAGGCGTTGGCCGACGCCTACTTCGTCGTCGAAGCGGCCGATGACGACATCAAGCACGAGATCGATCGAGAGCTGCGCCAAAACCCCGATCTGCTGATGGACATGGCCGCCGACTTAGACAGCGAAGGGGCCGAGCACGGGATGGGAATCTACGGCCGCCTGCGACTGCGGCGGGCATCCTCCCACCTTTCCGCTCGACTCCGCATGCAGTCGACCCACGAATTGGTCGCCGATGTCAGCGACAAGATCAATCGAATCGCGGAGCGCAACGAAGCCAAACGAGGCGATGGCACGCATGTCGAGGTGAGCTTGGGGGCAAGGCGGATGCTGGCCCAGTATGACGATCCCATCGCGTCGACTCCCTCCCCCGCCCCGCTTGATCCAGTCGTCGAGCCGAGCTCGCCGCAACGGGCGGAGCCGACAGCGAGCGGGAGAGAACAGCGCCGTTTGGAACGCAAGGCAAGGCGGCTGAAACGAGCATCGATCGGACTCGCAGGTGCAGGAGCAGGGCTACTGATCGCCGGCGGCGTGGCCTACGGCGTTACGGCGGCCACTGGCGCGCTCGTCCCCATCACCTTTGGTGCCTTGGCTATCCTGCTGGCTCTCTTTCTGCTGGCCGCCGCGGTCCGCCGCCGGAAGCAGGCGAAGGAGGCACAATCCAAGTCGACCACAACCCAATGAGCGATGCGCCGCGCATCACCGGCTGGGGGGTAGCGAGCGCGCTGGGCGTCGGCCGCGAACGCTTGCGGGGCGCTCTTTTCAGAGGGGCGATTGGGATCGCCCCGATTCTTCGGTTCGACACGTCATCCTTCACCGCCCACGTGGGAGCCATGGTCACGGGCTACGAGTCCGATGGTCGCGACGCGACCGTGCTCTGTCATGAGTTCGGATCGCTCGCCCTTCGAGACGCGTTGGCGCACGCCCGGCTCGACCCCGAGTCCCTTGGATCACTGCGCGTTGCCCTGACCCTGGGGGCGAGCCTCTTTGGAGATCAAAACACCGAAAATCTCGCTCGCAGCCTGGCCAAGGAGCTTTCAATCGAGGGGCCGGCGATCACCGTCTCTACCGCGTGCACGTCTTCGACGCAGGCGATCGGCTTCGGCGCGGACCTCATTCGCGGAGGCTTCGCTGATCTGGTCCTCGCGGGCGGTGTCGACGTTCTCACACCGGCGCTCTTCGCCGGCTTTCATGCCCTCGGCGTCCTCAGCGAAGGTCCTTGCACTCCTTTCGGCCAGCAGGTGGGAACCACGCTCGGCGAAGGAGCGGGCTTCCTCGTGATCGAGAGAGGTGGCCTGCGAGATGCGACGACCCGTGCGCTGATTCGAGGCTATGGCCTCTCGGGAGATGCGTACCACGAGACGTCTCCGGAGCCGAGGGGGCGGGGCGTGGCGGCGGCCATTCGGAGCGCGCTCGACGATGCAGGCGTGTCGGAAACCGAGATCGGCTATCTGAACGCTCACGGTACGGGCACGATCGCCAACGACGCGGCCGAATGGTGCGCCATCCGGTCGGTGTTCGGGTCCGAGCTCGGATGCTCTATTCCGCTAAGCTCGACCAAGGGACACCTCGGGCACGCGCAGAGTGCCGCCGGAGTGCTGGAAGTGATCAGCACTCTCGAGTGCATGGGTGCGGGACTGGCCCCAACGACGGCGGGCTTCGAAGGCCCGCGTCCGGGTGGACCGCCTCGTCCGGTGAGCGCCAAGAAGCCCGAGCCACTGGCATACGAGCTCGCGCTCTCGAGCAACTCCGCCTTTGGCGGAAACAACTGCGCGCTGGTGTTTGGAAACGCCGGACGGGCGCCCTTGGACGTGGACGAAATTCGGCCTGTCTTCGTGAGCACGACCGCGGCTCTGTGCGCCGGCGCGAGCAATGTCGAGGAGCTCGCGTCGATCTATGAATCGAACTCGCCGCCATCGGATCGCGAGATCCGGATCGATCTGGCGGCCGAGCTCCCGAGAGTCGATCTTCGCGGGATCGACCGCGCCTCGGAGCTCCTGACGGCTGTCACCTCCAGGGCGCTCGCAGAAGCTGGCCTGAAGCTCAAAGGGGAAGCACGCGAGCGCACCGGGCTGATGGTGGGAGCTCTCCGTGCCTCGCCCGACAGCATCGAGCGATTCAGCTCGAGCATCGTGGAACGTGGCCTCACGAAGCCCGACGCCACTGCGTTTGCTCAGTTGCTCCCGAGCGCTGCGCAGAGCGCCTGCGCCAAGGCCCTGAACATTCGCGGTCCTCAGAGCACGATCAACATCGGCGAAGGGAGCGGCCTCCTGGCCTGCGCGATCTCCGCCTGGATGCTTGCCCAACGACGCGACTCGGACCGAATCGTGGCCGCCGCCGTGGATGTCCAGACCGAGGGAGTTGCGGGAGGCGCTCTCGGCGACGCGGCCTGCGCGCTCGTCCTCGGCACTGCACCGACCTCGGTCGAGGTCGTGGGAATTGGTGTGGCGGGCCCCGACCACCTGGATGAAGCGATCGCACAGGCGCAACGCAGATGGGGCTCGGCGAAACCTCCGGAGCTCTTCGTCGATCGACTCAAACCACTCGAAGGCATGCCGGCCACTTCTTCTTCCTTCGCACTCGCCCATGCCGTTCACTCGTTGCGCCAAGGGGGTGCGCGAAGCGCTATGGTCGCGAGCAAAGGCACCACCGCAAGCGTCGCGATCATCCTCGCCTCGACCGAGGTCATCCATGACAACTGACTTGTCCGACTACGTCGCGTCCCGGGAAGCCATCCTCGACCAGGTTCGGCGGATCCTCAGGGACACCATGAAGCTGAAGATCGAGCCCCAAGCCATTGACCCCGACGCGCCCCTCTTCGGCACCGGCCTAGGCATGGACTCCGTGGACGCCGTCGAGCTCGTGATTCAGCTCGATACCGTGTTTGGGCTCCAACTCTCCGGCTCACCGGAGGCTTTCCTCAAGATTCGCAGTGTCAACACCATCGTCGACGCGATCATGGAGATGACCGATGAGTCGTGAAGACGAGTACCGGGCCATCCGTCACAGCGCCGCGCTGAGCCGCATGGATCACGTAGGCCTTCTGAGGCTGATGGGCGACGAAGTCATGGAAGCGGTGGACGCCGTCTGCTCCGGCGACCTGTGGGTCCGAGACAGTCGAATGCTCCAAACGTTGATCCTCGACGATCGGGGTCAGCCCCTCGCGGACGTGTATGTTTGCCCGGACGATGACGCCTGCTTCCTCCTGGTCGAGGGGATCACGAGCGAGGAGCTCTCGGCTCTCCTCGCCCGGCACGTCGATCCTGAGCTAGACGCGGAGCTCGAAGACCTTCGCCCCGATCACGAGCTGCTCTCGGTGCATGGACCTTACGCCTGGGAGGTGCTGAGCAAGTGGCTCACGCCGGACATCATCGGGCTCCCGTACCTGAGCTTCTACCGCTTCGATCGTGGGATCTGCTTTCGCGCTGGAAAAACAGGCGAATATGGATACGACCTCATGCTGCGCAGCGCGGATGCGGAAGAAGTGCGGGGGGAGTTGCTCGAGCTCGTGACGTCGCTGGACGGCGCAGAGGTCTCTCTCGAAGCTCTGGATCTCTGCGCCCTGGAAAACGGTTTCTTCTCAGTCAGGCACGGCTCGGTCGAAGGACTCACGCCGATGGAGCTCCAGCTCCAATGGCGAGTCTCTACACGGAAGCGATTCCCAGGGGTCGCGGCGATGGAACAGCGGAGGGCCAGGGGCATCGGTCGCCGTTTGACACACTTCGTGGCACGGGACGAAGTGAAGAGCGGCGATGTGCTTCGAGGTCCCGAGGCGCCCGTGGGAGAAGTGATGACGGCCGCCTTTTCTCCTGGTGTTGGCGGCGTCGTCGGTACAGCGCTGCTCGACATCTCAGTCGCGCATCCAGGGATTGACGAATTCTTCGCAAGCGATCGCGATCCGGCGTCCCCGATTTGGACGGTATCGAGCCCAATGCTGCTCAACCGCAGCCTTCTCGTCGATCCCCGGCGCCACACCTATGCGACACGGGACGGCGAGACCGATCCTCCCTTGTGGCAGGGTTCACTGCCATGAAGCGATTCAAAGAGCGCAGAGTCCTCGTGACGGGCGCCTCGCGCGGGCTCGGGCGCGACATCGCGCTGCGTTTCGCGTGCGAAGGGGCCGAGGTCTTCGTTGGCTATCGGAACCGACGCGACGAAGCCGAGGATTGCGCCGCGGGCTGCGCCTCGCTCGGAGCCGAGGCCACGCCGATCGCACTCGACCTGGAGGATGCAGCCGCGCTCCGAGCGTCCATCGCCGGACTGCCCGATCTCGACGTGCTGGTGAACAACGCCGCGATCATCCGGGACCAGTTCTTCTTGCTCCAGCCCGACGCCGATGACGCACAGGTGATTGCGACGAACTTGAACGGCACGATGGCCAGCATTCGTGCAGCGCTCCCGGGCATGATCCGCCGCCGCGGCGGTGTGGTGATCAACATCGCGTCCGTGGCGGGTCTGCATGGGAGTCCCGGCCAAGCGAGCTACTCGGCGTCCAAGGGCGGAGTCATCGCGCTTACGCGAACTCTGGCTCGCGAACTGGCCGGCCGTGGAATTCGCATCAACGCCGTTGCCCCGGGGATCTTCGATACAGGCATGGCGCAGCGAATGGATCACCGCGCGCGGGAGGCCCGCTTACAGTCGCTTCCCATGGGACGGGCCGGGCGCTCCGAAGAGCTCGCCGGCGTGGTTGCCTTTCTGGCCTCAGACGACGCCAGCTACATCACGGGTCAGACACTCGTCGTCGATGGTGGGTTGACCGCATGATCGCTTGGCTCGTGGCGGGGCAGGGAGCCGAGCACCCGGGGATGGGCCTGGAGCTCGCTCGTTGCTATCCGCCCGCGGCAAAGCTCTGGGAACGGGCGAGCGAGGCGGCGGGGAAAGATCTACTCTCGGTCTCGGAGATCGGTGGGCGGTCCCTACTCCGCACCGAATACCTGCAGCCGGCGCTCACCACCGTCGCCCTCAGCGCGGCTTCCTTTCTCCGGGACGAGGGCGTCGAACCATCATTTGCGCTGGGACATTCGGCAGGAGAGGTCGGAGCGCTGGCGCTCTCGGGTCATCTCAGCTTCGAGGAAGCTGGCTATCTCTCGGCGATGCGCGGACGGGCCATGGCAGCGGCCGCGCGCGCGCATCCGGGCGGCATGGCGGCGGTCCATGGGTCGGTACCAAGGCTCGACGAAGTCCTAGCGCTAGGCAGAAGGAACGGTGCTATCTTTCACGCCGGGCAGACAACCGCAGACACACATCTGATTGCGGGTGAACACGCAGCTCTGCGAGCGGCGGCATCGGTGGACCGGGTCTCTCCGCTTCCCGTTTCCGGCCCGTGGCATTCGCCTCTGATGCAGGACGCCGTCGCCGAGCTGCGACCGCTAACCGAGTCGCTCATCGGAGACGCCCAGGGAATGACCGCATGGGTGAGCAACGAAACGGCCGATCGCGGCCCCGCCGGCGCGGAGAAGGCAGCCACGCTTGTACTTTCGCAACTCAACCGGCCGATGCGGCTCCACCAAGCTATCGAATTCTTGCTCGCGGAGGGAGCGCGCGAGATCGTGGTGCTTGGTCCGCACCACAGCGTGCATCACATCCTGAAGCGTCATCTCGAGAAGCACCCCGCAGTTCGAATCCACGGCAGCTCTTCCCTGCAGGAGCTGCGAACCATCGTCAGGGAGTTGGCATGACACGAGCGAATGAAGAGCACCGCGGCTTCGGGGCCAACATCGTCGAACGGCTCATTCCACACCGGAGGCCCTTTCTATTTGTCGACCGGGTCAAGCGCTTTCGCCTGGGTGAGGTGCGCGCCATCGAAGCGGCCCTCCAGATCTCGGTGAACGATCCGGTGTTCGATGGACATTTCCCCAACTGGACCGTGTGGCCCGGCGTCCACGTCGTCGAGGGGCTCGGCCAAACGGCTCAGCTCCTGGCGACCCTAGACGCAATCCGGCGAGCCGGCGCGGAGCGCGACGACGAAGGACTCGGGCTCCGGACCCTCGACGCCCTTGACGCGGCCTATTCGCTACGGCCTAGCGCCGCTCCATCGGAGGAAGGCCTGTCGATGCTCAAAGAGCTATCGAATTCCCCGGTCGTAGGGCTGGCCAGCCGCATCGACATGCGTCTACTCGAGCCGGTGTTCCCCGGCTGCCGACTCGATTACCGCGTGGAGTGGACACTCGAGCAGAATGGAGTGCTGGGATTCGACGTCGAGGCCTCCGTCGGAGGCAGGCCTGTCGCCCGGGGCGAACTCGGAGCGAGCGTGAACACCCGCATCCCTCTCCCCTAAATCCGCGGGCAGCGCCAGAGGATCAAATGCAGGTTAGGATCCCAACGAAAAACGTCCCCGCAAAGCGGATCCGCAGTCGCGATTTGGAGACCCGTAGAACGGGGCGGAGCGGGAAATGAGATTCGAACTCACGACTTCAACCTTGGCAATATTCGCCTAGCCCCCAACACCATTCGGGAAATCCAACAACATCAACTAGTTAGTGTCCCGTGGCGTTGCGTGCCGTCCCCTGGTGTCCCGTGGAAAGTGGAAGGTTGAGTGGAAGGTGTGTAGGTATCTCGAGCTCCATTTCTCCAGCTCAAAGCTAACCGCATGAGGCTGCGGGTGCGGGCAAGTGCGTAGCTGAAGGAGCGGAACGGTTGTAGCTATGAATCTCGGAGTTTTGAAGGAGACGCGACAGGTCGGAGACATCTTCGTGATGCAACCGCCCGATGGCAGCTTCCTCTACGGGCGGGTGATCGACATCAGCGCCGCGATCGGGCCAATGAAGGGCTGCATACTCATCTATGTGTACCGCGCCCGCTCCTCGGAGAAGGTCCCAATACCCGAGCTGCTTCGCGCCAGCTCCTTGTTCCTCCGATGATGACCAACAGGCTGGCCTGGACGGAAGGCTACTTTGAGCTCATCGAGAACCGCCCACTCCGCCAGTCGGCGAGTATGGGCTTCAGAGCTACCGCACAATCGACGACCGCGTCTCGCAGGCTCTCGGCGTCCCGCCGGCCCCCGATGACTGAATACTCCGGCACAGACCCGCACCACCCTGGCGCTGGCCTGTGCCCGGTTCGAAACGCGACTCACGAAGCCGCGAGGCTGTGACCGCCAACCCTCTTGCCTCTAGACCGGCGACGACGTCGGTGGGCGTTCTGGGCGGCGCGTTAAGTTCGTCTGTCAACTCTCGAATCACGTGAAGAAGATTTGACCGCGGTTAACCAGAAAGTCGCAATCTCACGCAGCATACTTCGGCTCTCTGACCGATAGGTATGCCCTTCGCGTAGCTCGACCGAAGCGAGAAGTCCGCGCATCCATAGGCAAAGACGAAACCGCCGGCGCAGGCAACCGCAACAGGCGTGCCGCGAGCCCAAAGTTCACGTTTCCCCCACCCAAAGGTTCTATCTTGAGGACCCTGGATGAGCCAAATGCGCTGCGACTGCTCATCAGAGCCGTACCTTTGCAAGGTCGCGCCCTGAGCAGCGCTCAGTCGGTGTGGAACCTGTAGCGAGCGCCCATGCGGGCTGAAGCGAACGTCGGAAACCGGACGTCTTCTAGGTAGTCTGCGACGCACTTCTTGAAGCGGCGGCGTCCCGGCACGATCGTCGTGCCGAGCACCATTCCGTCCTTCCCGCGGATCGCGAGGTCGATCGTGACCGTACGAAGCTCGTTGGCCCGCCGAAGCTCCTTTTGGATGCACTCGTCGTACATTCCGTCGAGGTGTCCGTCCATAGTGCGCGCGATCTCTTCGCCGCTGAGCTGGGTTTCACCCCCGTCGACGCTGGCATCACCGATTTCGACGGGAAGCGCCATCGCGTCTTCGTAGGACATCATCTTCACGTCACGCTCGAGCTCTTCGCGGGGCTCTTCGGGCTCGTCTTCCTCGAGCTCGTCGTCGGGCTTCAGTGCGACCGGCGGGCTTTCCGAGACGGCGATCGTCCCAGGTTCCCCTGGCAGATCGGCCTCTGCGGCACTGGCAGTCGTGCTGCCCGTCGATTGCTTCGAGCCACACGCTGCAACCAGGATCGCGACGCTCAGGCACACCCTTCGAATTCCGACTTCCCCCATGTGCTTTAGCCTAAACCCTTGCTAACCCAATCGCCAAACCGCGCGTCAGCCGGCCCATGTGCGCTGAACACGCCGCAGGATCGACGCGTAGACGACCCAGTGACGAAATGGGGCCGTTCCGTTACAGCCAGTAGCAGCGAGTCGACATATGACTCGCCCGAAGATCCAACCGTCGATAGAGCGGCTGTTGTCAATCAGTAGTGCGCCGGAGAAGCCGTTCCCGTGGTCGAGCGTGTCACCGAGCCCGGCGAACCGATGGTGGACGAAGACTGCGATGGGTTGGTCGACGAAGCGGCTGATTCTCGATCCCGCCGGCGGCCTGCGCCTCACTGGGTCGAATCGGATTTGGCGCGACGAGAGAGTCGGGTGCGGCTGCGTGCCAACCACCTGTTGGCGTAGGCATCGTTCGGGGAAATCTCGAGCGCGCGCCGCAGCGATTCGACCGACGCACGGTGTTCGCCGAGCTGGTAGTGCAGAAAACCGACGAAGCTATGTCCGAACGCGTCGTTAGGGCGTAGCTTCACATAGGTCAACATGTCCGCGAGCGCCGTCTCGTATTGGAAGAAGCTGTTCACGTTGTAGATCGCGGCGTATTTGTAGACCTGCGGGTTGTTCGGCGCGAGCTTTCTGAGGCGCAGCAGTAGGGGGTGCACGTGGGCGGGGCGTCGCCCTGTGATGACGTTGAGTCGTGCGAGCGCGAGCAGCGTGTCTACGTCGTCGGCTAATCGCTGGCGTGCCGATTCCAGCGCTCTCAACTTTCGTGCGAGCTCGGCGTCGCGGTCGCACGAGTAACGGTCCTCAAGCGGGAGCGGCAAATTCTTGCCGTTGGATTGTGGCGCATCGCTGAGCAGACCTACGTACGGATAGTTCCCTTGCTCGATCATCCAGTCCGGGCTTGGACCCATGACCACCAGTCGGCGCTGATGGACGATATCGAACTTCCATCCCGTTGGCGTTTTGCAGAACAGAAATGGTGCGTTGTTCCATCCTTTGATGTTGCCGAACCAGATGACGGCGTGGTCGCCGTCTTGGCGGATCTGATAGTCCGCGTTCGCCCAATGCCCGACCGAGCGCCGGGTGCGCGGATCGGGTTGATCCGGATCGCCCATCGTCAACTTGGTCATCTCGGTGTAGACGTCGGCCTGCAGCGTGGCGCCTTTTCCGCTCCATTTGGCCAGCATCGTGCTCCAAGCCTCCTCCGGCGAGCGCGCCCCCTGGCCGGGTTGCCTAGTGCTGGCTGGAGCCGGTTTTTCATGCGTTTCATATCGGGCGAGGTTGCGCCGCGTGCCTGCGCCGCCGGACAACAGCTCGTCATCGAGACTGGCGACGGTCCCGGGCTTGTACTGTCGTTGATGCTTGATCTGGGCCCGCTGCTCGAGCTCCTCCATCACGGCAACCAGGCCAGTGCCGATGTCGTTGGCGAGGTAGTACGGGCGTAGTTGCAGATCCTCGACATATCGGGTGAAAGCGTCGGTAAACACATCCTCGAGCTCGTAGGTCACCTCGAGCTTCACCTGCTTTCCCTCCTCGACCAGCAGCAGGAGGATTCCGCGGCCGTCGTGCTCACCACCGATGCGCCAGCGATCGACGAGGTCGACTGCTACCTCTTCGATGTAGCGATCCGTGGGCAATTGAGGCAGCGTCACGATGACGGCCTCGATGTGAAAGCGGTCGGCCATGCCTCGCAGGAAATGGTGCGCGGCCTCCTCGTAGTGCTCGAGATCAGCGGCGTAGTCGAAAAGGTGACGACCGGCGTCGGGGCGTTGGTCGAGCGCGAAGGCGGCTGGTGGCGCGACTTCGAGCGGGCGGTCCTGAGCCAAGTCATCTTCGATGCACGGCTCGAAATGCTGAGTCGAAGCCTCACCGAACCGCACGCTCAGGGCTTCACGCAGTGGGTGCGCAATCGCACACGGGGTCATGCCTGTGAATCGCCGCGCATAATTCACAAACGCCGGCTTTCGCGCATCGCGAGTTGCAAGAGCAGCCCTCAGAAGCGTCTGGGCGTCTTCTGGTGCGGTGTAATGAGCAGCCCACGCGGAGAAGAAGAGCTCCCGGCCACCAGGGCTCCGTACGATCCAGGCTGAGGTCGCTGGCGACTCGACCAAATCCTTCGTCAACCGCGGAACCGCCAACCAGAAAGCCAAGAACGAAACAAACACGAAGCTGACCGGGACTACGATTCCAACGAGCTTGCAAAGCCTAGACGGCGGGTTCGGACGCGGGTAGGCCGGCGTGTACCCGGCGGCGAGCTGCCGATCGTAAAGATCGGGATGGGGGGCGAGCTTGTGGCCCAACACCGCAGGCGCGAGATTGATCTCATAGAGCCGCTCTAGGGCCATCGCGTAGTCGTGGGGGTCCCCGACATGCTCATGAGCGTGACGGTCCGCGCTCTCTTCACCGCGTCTTCGCCGGGTGCTGCTCAGTGCGACGGCCAGCGCGGCGAACACGACGAACGGCAGGAATCCGGCAAGGCCGAATTCCGCGAACAACGGGCGCGATGCTCCGAGCAGCAATAGCAACGCGACGAGGATTGCGCGGGCCTGCTTGAAACTCTGCGCATCATCGAGGTGGCCGAGCTCATGAAGCGCGATCGCTTGGAGCTCCCTGTCATCCATCGCCTCGAGCGCGCCCGAAGTAAAGACGATGTGCCGATGAATCGGCTCTGCAAACGCGTTTGCCTGGGACAAAGGTAAGATGCCCACCCAGACTGGTCGCGTGCCCGCCTTTTTCGCGGCGCGATCCATGATCGCGCGCAAGCGCTCGTCCGCGTCGCGAGCTAGCCCAAGACGGGCGGCAGTTCGGACTATCCCCTGGCGTTGCATGCCTATCGCTGCCGCCAACCCGACCAGGCACGCCACGATGAAGCGCCCGTCGATGTTCTTCCCCGACAGGACAAAGACCAACACCGCGGGGAGCAGAAACCAACCCACGACGAAGAGCTGGAGCACAACAGCGCGGGCGTACCGCGCGATGGTGAGACGGGGCCCAATGCGCCGCTCGACGAGGAAACCGGCGAGGTGGACGAAACCGAACGAAGTCAGGCCACCCACAAAGCCCATGGTCCAACGCGAGAGCGGCAACAGCTCCCCCGCCGCCATCCAACAGAGCACGCCATAGAAGACAGGCGCGAAGATTGTGATTGCGCCGATCGCGCGACGTGACGGGTACATGGCACGCGCTCGTTCGGTCCAATGCCTCGCCTCGCCCGACCAGGCCCATCGCGGCGTCGGGAGCACCGCCAAACGAACCGCGAGAAACGACACCGCCGCTGCTACCGACAAGTTCAGCAACAACGGAGACCAAATTAGCCAAGAAGGAAAAAGCGCCCGTGCGGCGTCGAGCTCACCCACCTCACTAAGGGTAGCGGTTCACCGAGGGTCCGGGGAGTGTGCTGCTCCGATGTGTAGCAGGAAGTGGCCATGGTCGACCCGGAAACAAGGCGCTTGCCGTTCCTTTGAGGGGCTAGACGACGGCGACGCCCGGTTAGTGCAGCCGCGCGATGTGGTCTTGGAGCTCGCGGGCTTGCTCGGCCGCTTCGGATGCGGTTCGCGTGAAGACAAAGCCGCTCGATAATAGCTTGCCGTCATGCTCCCAAACGAGCTTGGTCGCTCGCACGCCAGCAACCCATCGGCCGGAGTGCCAGGCCCCGGTTTCCACCGCACGGACGCGTCGGAGGGGGATGCCCAACGGTGTCCGCGTCAGGTAGCGCCGGAAGCGAAGGAGATCCCCATCGAGCCAGTACTCGCCCAAGCCGCGCGCAAACAAGCCGTCCTTGCGATATCGTCGATACCAAACGCCATCGACCTCAGTACCTAGGTAGTGCCCGCGCCGCCGCTCCATCGCATCCACCTTAGCCAATTGCCGCTGACGACCCAAAGCGCGGTGCACACGCGCGGCGCCGAGTGGAAGGTTCGCGGGCCGCAAGCGACCCCCCGAGCTCTGGCCATCGTGAAAACACTCGTAACGATTAGCCAATTTTGGAGCGGGAAATGAGATTCGAACTCACGACTTCAACCTTGGCAATATTCGCCTAGCCCAGAACACCATTCGGGAAATCCAGCAACATCAACCACAACGTGTCCTGTGGCGTTGCGTGCCGTCCCCTGGTGTCCCGTGGAAAGTGGAAAGTGGAAGGTTGGGTGGAAGGTCTGCGTTCGTTTCTGCGTGGCCGGTTCTTTCCGACCGTGTGATACTCGTCCCGACGTCAGAGTCAGGAGGAGCCTATGGTCGCGCGAAGCACACCGTTGATGATCGCGGCTGCCGCTGCCTGTTGGGCTTCGTTGATGGGCTGCAGCAAGGACTCGGGCCAGCGGCTCGAGTACGAGCTCTTCGAGAACACGAAAGAACTCGACGCCGACACGCTTGCCTTGCTGACATCTCTCGGAGAAGACCAGGCGACCCTTACCTTCTCCGGTTCGACAGAGCTGCTCGACGGGCTCGCACCGCCGAACATCCTTCTTTCGGGCGCGAGCGAGGAGACGCCCCACGGATTGCTCCGGCAAGTCACTTCGGTAGATCGCTCCGGCGACGAGGTATTCGTTCAAACGGAGCCCACGACCGTCTTTCACGCGTTTCGACGGCTTGATGTTGCCTTCGCATCCGTCGTCGGTGACGAAACCGACACGCTGAAACCTCCGGCGCCGCCGCAGGGGCCGGCTTCCCTGGCGGCGCTTTCGATCGAGTTCCCGCTCGGCGGAAGCAATGTGCCCGTCACGCTCTTCGATGGAGACGGATTGATCGAATCGACGGAGGACCAGATCGCGGGCGCGACGACCATGCAGGCCAAGGTCAAGATCGACTTTTGGCTCAAGTTCGACTGGGAGACATTCAACTACGCTGAGGCATCGGCAGCGCTCGCGGACGTGCTGGATGTCCTCGAGGACCTCGCCGGCGTGTTCACCGGAGACCTGCCGACCATCGCCGAGCTGATCAATCTCCGAACCGGCCTTACGCTCAGTGGGGTTTTCGACACCGCTCTGAACATACAAGGGAAGTCCGCCCTCTCGTACGACAAAGACCTCCCGCTCGGAGGGTATCCGCTCGAGGCAATCTTCATTGGACCGCTGGTGTTCGTGCCGCAAGTCACGCTGGATGCCGACTTCTCAGGCGGAGTCACGGGCGACATGAAGGTCGGATACGGGGTCGGCGCAGAGGCCGGGATCGGCTTCGAGTACGATGCGGACCAAGACGACTTGCTCCCCCGGCCCATCATCATCGGACCCAAGTTCACGCACTCCGAGCCCAATGCAATGGCCAGCATCTCGGCGACTGCCTTCGCCAACGTCGAGCTCAAACTCCATATTTCGCTCTGGGGGCTGTTTGGCCCCTATGCATCGATCGCGGCCTTCTCGGAGCTCGATGTCGATCGGTCGCGAACCCCCTGCTACCAGCTCAGGGCAGGTCTGAGGGGCGGCTCGGGCGCATCGTTCGTGCTCGCTGGAACGACGCTCGCTTCGATCCATGGCCCTTCCTTTGCGCTCGGCGATCCGATGGACCTTGCCAGTGGAGACTGCGAGCCGCTTCCGGATCCGCCTCCGACCGACGCACCGATCACACCGTGGTCCAGGAGCTACGCCGACACCATTTGGTCGACGGGAACCGACGACGGTTGGACCAACCTCGAGCTGGGCCACGACGGACGCTACCTCGTAACGAGCACGGGTACCGATCGCCTCCTCAAAGTGAACCAGGACGGCTCGCTCGTCTGGGCGCTCGCATTCGAGAGACCAGCGATCGACGGTGGATTGGTATGGCCGAACCAGGCGGTACCGATGGCGGACACCGGCACCCTCGTATCAACACATCAGTATGTGCTGGTGAAGATCGGAGCGGACGGTGCCTACCATTGGGCGGCGCAGATCGAATCCGACAACGCGGACGAGGGCTTCTGGGCTGCAAAGCAAGTCAACGGCGACGTTTGGCTCGCCGGTACCTACCGTCTCGAAGGCGAGTCCGATCGCGAGGCATGGCTGCTGGTGCTTGGACCGGACGGAGCGGTCAAGACGTCGTGGACCTGGGGAGGGACGCCCGATCGCCGCGAGGCCATCCGCGGCATCCTGCCGCTCGACGACGGCGCGCTGCTCGTCGGTCACGCGACACAGCCAGGCGACACGCGCGGGTTCGTGCTTCGGGTCACTGCGGATGGAACGATCGCTTGGGCCAAACACGTCGATGCCTGCGACGACGAACAGTTCGAGCTCTCGACAGCGATTCAAACGCAAGACGGCAACCTCGTCATCGCCGGCTGGCACTACTCCGTCGACACGAGGGCCCTGCTGTTTCGCCTCGCGCCGGATGGCTCCGATGACGCTCCCGCCTGGGCCACGGGAACGGTGATCGACGCATCGCTTGGTCTACAGCCGCGCTCGATCCACCAACTGGCAACGGGCGAGCTTCGGCTGGTCGGGCTCTCGGCCGCCACCCTCACGCAAGACGAGGTGTTCGCAGCCGGCACCGACTCCATCGGGCGCTTCGCCTGGTTGAAAGTGTACGGCGGCCCCGTCTCAGAGGGCGCGCCGACGTCCCGAGTCACGTCGCAAGGCGGTCTCTTCGTCGCGGCGCCGTCGAGCTCGGTCGAGGAAGAGCCTGGCGGGCTCTGGATGTTCGAGGTCCCGATGCTCGACGGCGCGATCGACTTCGCGCCCGGGGGTGGCGTGTCAGTCCAATCGCCAGCGTTCACCTCGGCACCCGTGTGTGTAACAACCCCCGCCGCAAGCAATCAAACCACGCCCCGTCCTATTGGACTGACGTCGATCGCGATGGAGGTCAGTCAGGTCACGCCGGCCGTGCACCAGCAGTGATGCACTTCGCCCCGCCGCCAGCTCGAACCGATCGTTCGGGCAAACCTGCGGAGAGATCCGACCCGGTTCTAGAGTGGGGCCCGTCGGCGAACGGCCAGACATAGAGCGACGGCGACACATGCAATCAGTGGGGTGTGCCCGGGGTTCCCGGAAGCAACCGCGCAGCTCGAACCATTGCCCGCGTCCGTCGGCGTCGGCGCACCGACGTTTGGTTCGATGAAGTCCTCAAATACGGCCGAGGGGCGTCCCGCAACTCCCACTGCATTGCACTCGATATCGCCATGAGAGATCACCCCTACGACACGATCGCCATCTCGGTTGAGCGCCGGTCCACCGGTGTCCCCGGAGCACGCGCCGCCGCTGGCCTGGCTCCACAGGAGTTGAAGATCTGTAACCTGGTCAATCGCGACCTGAACACTGCGTCGCTGAGTGCTCGCCTCACCCGCAACCGAGGTTACACCGTAGCCGGAAAGAGCGACAGTGTCGCCGCTGGCTAGGGTGTCTTCAGCTGGCGTCGCCACTGCGATCATCGGCGTGGCGGCGGTAGCCCCGGTGAACTTCAGCAACGCGAAGTTGTACTCGCGGCTGCCGTCGTCATACATGGGATGAGCTTGCCACTCGGCAACGCGGTAGCCAATCGCGCCCGGCGCACTGATGTCGTCGCCCTGAACGATGAGAGTCGGATCGATCGATATCGTGCAGCTCGCAGCCGTCAGAACATAGCCAGTGGCGTCTTGTTTCGCGATGATGGTCCCGCTGCAGGCGCCTGCTGCACCCTGGATGGCGACCACGGCCTGGTTAGACGTATCAACCGCTCCACTGATGATCGCAGCAACCTCTCTAGACGCGCCGCCGTCTGGAGACCCACACCCCAGGGCCAACACCGCGACAAAAGAGAACGTCCAAGCTCGAGCTCGAAACTGCATGCAGTGACTAGCCTACCAGTGGACCTGCGGTTTGGTCACTTCGTTCCTGGAGACGACCCGACCGGAATCCCTCCGTGTGGCACCTTCGGTGCGAATCGCTGATGGGGGATCGTTGATCTGGATAACGAAAAACGGCCCCGCCAACCGGAGCCGTCATCGCCAAATGGAGCGAGAAATGGGATTCGAACTCACGACTTCAACCTTGGCAAGGGGGATGGTTGCAGCCCTCGGGCGCCCAGCTGCGTCCGAAATGGTATTGCTGATGCGGACATGACCCCTGAGAGTCTTCGACGAATAGCGCGACAATTGCTGACGCTGGCGGACAAACTCGAGGGGCCGTAGGGCAGTCGAGATCATTGGCGGGAAGCCGTGCGTCGCCTTGCCCTAGAGGTCTACGGCTGCACCTCAAACGCCCCCGCGTCGCACATCGTTTCGCCGGGTCGCGTTCTGACTCTGCAAGCAGGTTCGGTCAGCTGTCTTGCTCGCAGAAATTCTGCTCTTGCTCTTGCTCGCACTCGGGGCGGAATCCGTAGTCAACGGTGCAGGAGCCTGGGCAAACGGAGCTGCGACCAGTCGGGCTTTGGCTGTTGGTCCGAAGCGGGGCGATGCGGAGACTGGTCAGCTCGAACCTTGCGAAAACACGCTAGAGACGACTGTTCCTGCAACCCTGCCGAGGTTGACCTGTGAACGGGCCAAATCAGAGAATCGATATGGCCTCCACGAGGCTGCGGACGGCCGCCTTCGTGGTGGAGTTGAAGTGACAGCCACCCCGTGCACCCGGCACATGCACCACGTCCCCCCGGAAACGCCGCGTCGCGGAGCCCCGAACGCCGCCGCTCGGGTGCTTGCCGGCATGCTCGACGAAACGCACGAAGCTCAGCGACGTCGCTGTCAGGTCGCGCTGCCCAGAATGGGCTATGATCCACTCCATGTGCAAGTGGCTTATCATGCTGGCCCTGGTCGCGGTGTCGTGTGGCGGCGAAAGCGATGCTCCGGTCGTACCGCGACAACAGTGGACAGCAACCGAGGCTAACGCCTGGTACGTCCAGCAGCCGTGGCTCGCCGGCAACAACTTCATACCGAGCACAGCGGTCAATCAGCTTGAAATGTGGCAAGCGGACACATTCGATGAGGAGACAATCGACCGCGAACTCGGCTGGGCAGCCGAGCTCGGATTCAACACGATGCGCGTCTTCTTGCATGATCTCTTGTGGGCTGAGGATCCGAGTGGGTTCTTGAATCGCATCGAGCGGTTTTTAGCAATCGCCGATAGCCACGGGATCGCCACGATGTTCGTTTTGTTCGATGGCGTTTGGGATCCGTTTCCGGTACTCGGCGAGCAGCCGGAACCCCGGCCCCACACGCACAACTCGCGCTGGGTGCAGAGCCCCGGCGCGGAGATCCTCGGTGATGCGGATCGCCACGACGAACTCGAGGGCTACGTCAAGGGCGTGATAGGCCGCTATCGTGCAGACCCACGCGTGGTGGTGTGGGACCTCTTCAACGAGGGCGACAGCAACAACCTCCCCTATTTCGCTGTGGAGCTGCCGCCGGAGCAGAAGCGTCCCCGCGCAGAGCAGCTGGCCAAAAAGGCCTTCGCTTGGGCACGTGCGATGGGCCCCACACAACCGATCACGTCAGGCGTCTACGATCTCGATGCCGACGACCCCGCAGATCTGACTTCATTCAACCAGCTGCTGCTAGCCGAGTCGGACATCGTCACATTTCACAGCTATGAGCCGCCGAGCGTCGTGCAAAACCTGATTGCTTTTCTGCGTGAGTACGGTCGACCGATTCTCTGCACGGAGTACATGGCACGCCCAGAGGACAGCACGTTCCAAGGCGTGATGCCCATCTTCAAAGAAGAAAAGATCGGCGCGTACAACTGGGGCTTCGTTGTTGGCAAGACCCAAACGAACTACCATTGGCTATCGTGGGTCGATATGAGCCCTGAGCGCGCCAACCCGTGGTTCCACGACATCCTGAACGCCGACGGAACGCCCTACGACTCCGACGAAACCACACTGATCCGCCAACTCACGGGCACCGAGTGAACTTCACGCCCACGTAGCAACCCTACTGAGGTTGTATTCCGCCGTTTCAACGTGCGTCCTCCCAAAGACGCCGACCCTTTAGAGTACATCCCTCAGCTAAGCTCCACTCCCAACGAAAAACGGCCCCGCAACGCGGGGCCGTCATCGCCAAATGGAGCGGGAAATGAGATTCGAACTCACGACTTCAACCTTGGCAATATTCCCATAGCCCCCAACACCATTCGGGAAATCCAGCAACATCAACCACGTAGAGTCCCAGGGCGTTGCGTGCCGTCCCGTGGTGTCCCGTGCAGAGTGGAAGGTTGGGTGGAAGGTCGAGGCAGGCACGGGAGCTCGCGCCCCGGACGGGCGAGACGGTCAACGGAACGTGACCGTCCGCACCGCGTTGGCCTTTGCGTTCTCAATGTCGAAGGGCAGCTCGATCGGCTCGTTGACGAGGAAGTTGAGGAGGAGGTCTTCGTAGTGCGGCGAGTCGATGTGGCTCGATTGACCCCCTGGGAGCTGCACCGTGCACGTCGGCCCGCTTGGAGCCAGCTCGCAGACGAGGCGTGTCTGGACGCCAAACTCCTGTACCAGCTCGTCTTCGGCATACGCCGAGGCCACCATTTGAGAGCCGCCCGGATTTGCGAAGAGCGGCCCCGACGATGGGTTGTTGTACTGAGTGATGCCGAGTTGAGCGATATCCGAGGTGAGAACCAGACCATGTAGGCGCCCCCAAGCCCACTTCGTCTCGTCGGTGCCAAGGGTCTTGTCGTTTACGAACAAGTCGTACACGGTGTCGAGAGCCTCAGCCATGACCTCATGCTTGGTTTCTGTCTCGGATGTGCCGGGATTGTCCCAATAGACGTCGCCGGCCGCCAGTTGGGATGGATCGACGATCGAGTAGAACGCTGCGAAGCTCGGACAATTGCGACCCTCGGCCCTGGCGATGAGGAAGTCACTGTCGTTCCTGTGTTCGTTGTCGTGAATGCGTTCGCATAGCTCTTGAAGAGTCGCATGAAAGGCCGCGCAACCCGAGCTTTCCAAGAGCTCGGCCGCGTCGGTCGTCAGCGGCGAATCGGAATAAAGGCCGTCGAGGCCGGTGGGGCACTCGAAGTTCCAGCCCTTGAGTGCGTTGACGACCTTTTCGGCTTCCGAGGAGAGCTCGGTCAATTCCTCCTCGGCGATTGCCACGATGCCGGGGACCATGTCCCTGCCCATCGGTGAATACACGTCGTTTTGAATGCTGTGGGTCGTATCGACAGTGTGCTCGGCGCCGACCTCTTCGATGAGCTCCATGATGCGGTCCCGGCGGTAGCCCGGAGAGACCCTGACTTGAAACGGCGGATGAAATGCGCCGCTTGGCAGCGTGGTCGGATCACCGTCCGAGAGCGCCCCCGTCATGTCGTTGTTGGCACTCGCGATGAAGCCTTCCTCGGGATTGACCCGTTGGGGAAGCTCAACGGAGGTGAAGTAGTCGGTCCACTCGTAGCAGCTCTCGGGCGCCTCGCAGCTGCCGTCCAAGGGAAGCCATGGTGGTGCCGCCCCCTCCAGGTCGGTCGCCCACGTGCGCTTGGGCACGCGTCCGTGCGCAAACCAGCCGATGTCGCCTTGAGTATCGGCAATCAGCACGTTTTGTACAACAGCGGTCACGTTCTCGAGGGCCTGTCGCGCCCCGTCGAGGCTCTCCGCCATGTTCATCTCCGTCGGCCAATCCGCGTCCGTAGTGAGATCGTTTGCCGTCCAGCGCTGCGTGATCGCGAAGTCATTGTCCACGTCGATCGCGCGGACCATGCCGTGGTGGGGGACGAAAAGAAGCTCGACCTCCTCGGTCTCTCCGTCCGAGAACCTCAGTGTGAAGGGAACGCGCTTGAAGGGAACGGGCTCGCCCTGAAACATCACCCCGGTGGCGTTGCCCTCGGCGTCCTTGACGAGCTCCTCGATGTAAACGTCGGTCAGGTCATAGAACGTGTTCGTCAAGCCCCAGGCGATCCCTTCGGTCTGGCCGATGAGGACCCAAGGGAGGCCGGCGAGGGTGAAGCCCGAGACATGGTTCTCGCCGTTGCCGTGCGTTTTGGCATCGAGGTGCGCGAGATAATAGGTCGCCGGCTGCGTCATCGGGAGGTGCGAGTCGGTTGCGACGAGGGGATGTCCGGATGTGCTTAGGGCAGGCGAGATCACCCAAGCGTTGGAGCCGATTCCCTCGGGCGACCCGGCTCCCTGAATGGCGTGGAGCTCGGGCGAGGCGTCGCCGAGGATGTCGCTGAGATTCAGTAGTGCTTCTCTCGTCGTCAAGCCCTCGGGCCCGGTGCACTGCTTGGCCTCGAGCGACGCTATGCTCTCATCTAGCGAGGCACTCTCGGGGCTTGGGGGCCTCCAGTCTGGAGGCAGGCTGGCCGAGTTGTAGTACGGACGCCGGCTCCACAGATCGGAGAACTTGTCGTCGTCGTTGATCTGGGCTCGAGCGTCGCCGGCCGCAAGCTCGACGACATAGTCGTTGGTGAGACCCTCGACCAGCGCCATGACGGTGGCAAGACTGTCTTGCGGCGTCCACTCAGGGATGTCCTCGGGGCCGTAAACGAACAACGGGTGCTCGAACTCACGAGGAAAGACGGCGCCGTTCTCACCGTTTCGCACGTCCTCGATCCATTGATTGACGCCGGCGCTGTACGCTTCTAAGAGCGCAACGGTCTTCGGGGACGACTGCTCGAGCGCAAACTGCTCGACCGGAACCCCCTCGCGTGTCGAGAAAAGGGCCCTGAAGCGGATCGCAGGCTCGACCGCTGCCAGCCGGGCGATCCCTTTGTCCAGGATCTCCGGCAGTCGACCCGTCGCGAAGCGGCGCCTGAAGTCCATCTGCACGAACCGGTCCGCGGAATGGTAATAGCCAAGAACCATCGCGCAGTCCTCATCGGTCGCGCAATCGGCATTCAGGATACCGTGCTGATCGAAATACGCCGTCGCATCCGGCGGCCATTCGAGATCGGGCTCTTGTTGTTGGCTCTCACTGCATCCGAAAATCTGCGTCAGCCACAGTGCGAAGACGCATGTCAGAATAGTAAAGAAACGCATGAAAACCTCCCCACCCGGACCCTCATCAAGGGTCCTGGGTAATGTGGGGTCGCCGGGCTGCGACTCGCCATACGTAATTCTTTACTGTCGATGCAGATGTTGCGTTTGGGGCGTGGCGGCGCAACGGGTGCACGGGCAGCTTGATTTGCCTGTTGACCCTCCTTCGGCGCTCCAGTTTCACAGAGCGCCTCTTCCGTCGACTTTCGGTTTCCAGAAAGAAGCAAATTGTTGGCACTATCAGCCTCGACTTGAGCCAGATGTACTTCCGCGAGCCGCACCGTGATGTGATGTTCCGGTTCACCGAAACGGGAATCATAAGCGCCAAGATCTGATCTCTTGGCGCCTAGAGTCGCTTGCGCCTCCGGCGCGAATAAGCCGAAGGCGTTGAACGCGTAATCCTTGCGGCCGATCGAGCGATTAGCGAGTGAGGGCGCATGCAGTTTTGTTGGCAGACAAAACTCCACCTTGCCGCGAACGAATCGTGCTCCGTCCCTGCACTCCGTTGAAACTAACTGGGACTCTTTCGGAGCCACCGAAATCTCCTGCAAGCAGAAGAAACTTTGCGCGATAGAGTGCAATCTGTCGAGATTAGACGCGACTCGCTAACGTGAAGTTGCACAGAGTCCCTCGCGTGTGCGAAGGCTTTCATGTGAGTGCAGCCAATCGCGCCCAGGCTCAGCGCGTTGCATGCAATCTCTGCAAATCACGCACTGAGACGGGCAGAAAAGTTCCTCGTCCAGGAATACTTTTGCGTCGCAAAACCGAAAACCTCTATGTGAGCACGACGAACTTCTCAAACCACAAACCGCGATGATCGAGCCATGGGACGACGACACATGGTTCGACTGTCGCAAGGCCGCAGCATTCCTCGGGCTGACCCCGTCGGGCGTCCGCTCCCTCGTCAGCCGTGGGGTCCTGACGCCCGACGGTCGCGGACCACGGCACACGCTGATGTTTCGCCGCTCCACGCTCGACCGCTGGCTCAGCGACGGGTGTCGGCGGTATGCTGCGCAGCGGTACGCAACGTCCGGGACGGGAGGAGCCAATGAGCAAATCTCGGTATCCGGGAATCCAACGCCTGTCGCCGGGTCGCTATCAAGTGAGAGTGACCTGGATCGACCAGAAGACGGGCAAGAAAAAGGATCAGAAACAAGTGATCGCCGCCGCAAACATGGCCGAAGCCAACTCCCAAAGGGAGCTTCTTCGAGCCCAGTTGCTTACGAGCGGTACGACTCAGCGAGAGCGGGTTCGCCTTGGCGAGTACGCGAGCTCGTGGATGCGTGGGAAGATTCCCACTCTTAAGCCCTCCACGCGGGCCAAGTACGCGGGCATGCTCGACCAGTACATCTTGCCTGCTTTGGGGGACAACTACGTAGATGCCATCTCGCCGCAAGATGTGATCCTGTGGCGCGATGGCCAACGCGCGAAGGCAAGCACAGTCAACTCACGGCTGAGGGTGCTCCGAGCCCTGCTCCGAGACGCTCAGGCCGATCTCGGGCTAGCACGGGACCCTTGTGCTCGAGTCCGTACGCTTCCGGAGAAACCTCCGGGCGGTAACCGGCTGAAGCCCGAAGACCTGCAGCGGGTCTTGGCCTACCTTCGCGAAGAAGAGCCGGTCTGGTACCCGCTGTTCCTGACAATGGCCCTCACGGGCGCTCGCTTCGGTGAAGTCTCAGCGCTCGAGTGGGACGACATCGACGAGGATGCCGAAGTGATCTGGATTCGGCGCGCTCAATGGCAGGGGCGTGTGGGCACGACGAAGACCGGCAAGGTCCGAGACGTCCCTCTGCCGCCGCTGCTGAAAGACGTCCTGAAACAACACCGGCAGCAACTCATCAGAAAGCAGGCTCGAGGGCTCTCCGAGGGTCTGGTTTTTCCAAGTCGCGTTGGAACCTATCGACGAAACGCCTCGCTCCGGAAACCTCTGGGGCGGGCTCTACAAGCGGCCGGCATCGCCGACCGCTTTACCCTTCACGGCTTTCGCCGCACCTGGAACAACTTGCTCCGGCAAGTGTCATCGAGCGCGATCACGCAGTCGATGATCGGCCACGAGACGGAGGAGATGTTCCTTCACTACTCACACATCGAGCGTGGTGAGAAACACAGTGCCGTCGAACGCGCTCTGGCGCTGGTCGACGGTCCGAAAGTGGAAGAAAAAGTGGAAGGTTCGGGGGCCGCCAGCGACCCTCCGAGCTCTGGCCATCGTGAAAACACTCGTAACGACTAGCCAATTTTGGAGCGGGAAATGAGATTCGAACTCACGACTTCAACCTTGGCAAGGTTGCACTCTACCGCTGAGTTATTCCCGCAAAAGGACGCCTTTGGTAGCGCGGCCGGGCGGGGGCGTCAAGCTCCCGGAGCCCCTTGGCGGCAGGCCTGGGAGCGGTCGATTTAGGGCAATTGCACGGTCGAGAACAGACCCCACATCGCTTCGTTCGCGTCGATGTCGGTGGTGCTTTCGCCAAGGTCGCCGCGGCCGGTGGGGCAAGGTTGGCCGGGCCAGCAGTGGCCGGCGCCCTCGATGGTGCAGACGGTGACGCTCGCGTCGGCCCGGCACTGCTCGAAGGTCTCGCAGGTCGCGTCGCCGTTTTGGTATGTGATGTCGCGCTCTCCGCTGCAACCGTTTCGATCGAGCCAACCCTCGGTCGAATCGTCGACGCTCTGAGAACCGGCGAGCCCGCCACCGTCGTAGGGCACGAGCATGTCGCCCGTGCCATGCAGGTGAATGATCGGAATCGGCCGAGCTGGGTTGCAGGCCTCTTCCTCGATCCCGAGAACTCCAGCCACCGGCGCGACCGCCGCAATCACGTCCGCGGCTTCACAGGCCAAGCGGTGCGAGAAGAAGCCGCCGTTCGACATGCCGGTCGCGTAGACTCGCGATGGGTCGATACAAGCACGCGAAGAGATATCCTCGATGACCGCGCGCGTGAAGCCCACGTCGTCGACATCGAGCGTCGCAGACCGTCCGCAGCAGAGGCCGGCGTTCCAGGATTGATCGAGACCGTTCGGGTAGGCGACCACAAAACCGCGGGCGTCGGCAGTCACATCCATGCTGGACGACGCTTGCTGACCGAGGCCGCTCGAGGTGAAGCCGTGAAAATTGAGCACCAGCGGCAGTGGGCTCGTTCCATCATAGCCAGGCGGAAGGTGAATCTCGTAGCTGCGCGTGACGCCGTCGAACTCGAGGTCCACGTGCGTCGTACTCGAATCGAGCGTCCCGTCGCTGCAGCCGAGACTAGCAGTGCTGGCCGGTGCAGACGAGGCGGAGTCGCCCCCGCATCCAAACAGCGAGATCCCAAGCCCAAACAAAACAAGCAGCCAACGCCAGCGACAGACCATGGCCGCGGATACTAGCAGCTCGCAGAAGGGGGCTGGCCCATTTTCTTACTCGTATCGAAGGCCGTCGACCGGAAGCATGCGCGCGGCCCACATGGAGGGTGCGATGGTCGAGAGGGTGCAGATGAGAAGTGCGATCGCGATGGTGATGAGGAAGACGCTGGGGTTGAGCACGACCGGGAGATGGTCGATCAGGTAAACCTTGGGATCGAGCGGGAATTGGATCCTGTCGAGGTAGGCGACGAGGCCTCCGCCGACCAGCACGCCCGCAAGTGTTCCGATCACGCCCACGACGATGCCTTGCAGCATGAAGATGCCTAGCACTGTCGCGTCGGTGGCTCCCATCGCCTTTAGAATCGCGATCTCTCGCTTCTTTTCGAGGACCACCATGATGAGGGTGGCGATGACGTTGAAGGCCGCGACGAAGATGATGGTGGCGATGACCAGGGTGAGGGCGATTTTCTGCACCTCGAGCGCGGTGAAGAGGTTGCGGTTGAGCTCGGACCAGTCGAGGGAGTGAAAAGCGCCGCCCAGGTTCTGTTCGATCCGACGGGCAAGCTCGAACGAGGAGTCGAGGTCATGGACGCGGAGCTCGACGCCTGTGACGTTGTCGCCCTCGTCGAACAGGCGCTGGGCTTCGAAGAGATCGGTGTAGACCAGGCCTGAATCGTATTCTTGAAAGCCAGCTTGGAACACGCCGATTACCCTGAACTCGCGCGACCGTGTGACGGCGCCACCCGGCTCCGATAGCGTGAGGCCGAGGGCAGCGAGCGGCGAGATCAGCCGGACCCTGTCCCCGACTTCCAAGCTCAGGTCTTCGGCCAGGGTCTTGCCGACGATGATTCCGGGAAGGGCCTCGACCGGCTCCTGGGCCTCGCCGTAGGAAAGGCCGGCTTCCCAGGCCGGGTCATCGGGAAGCGCAAAGTCCTGGCCATCGAGCCCATCGAGCATCGCTTCGATGTCACCCGGCTCGGCCACCGCCCCGATGCGCGGTCGGCGCGCGCGCCGCTCGGCCTCTCGCTGCCCTTCGCGGCGCGCCTTTTCCTCTTGCCAGAAAGTCTTGCGGCGAACCGGCTCCTCCTTGGTCGAGGCCGTGGCCGCCTTCTTTGGTTGGCTGGGTGCGGTTCGGGATTTGCCGTCTCGGATGTCGCGGAGCCATTGCCAGTCATCGTCGGGCTTGGGCTTGGCGTCGAGGTTGGGGACGGCGCCGGGGCGGCGTAGGCCTTCGAGGCCGCCGTCGATCAATTGATCTGGCAGGTCGAGCACGGTCTGGAGGCCTTCGGGCGTGACGCCTTTGACCAAGACGACACCGCGGCGCTCGCCTTTGGTGAGCATCATCTCGTTGATCGAGAAGGGCGCGATGCCGGCGACCTCGGGCATCTCGCCGACGGTGGCGAGAACATCGCGGTAGTCGCGAAACTCGCGACCGTACTTCAAGACCAGCACGTGGGCATTGACGCCGAGAACCTTGTCGCGGAAGGCATTTTCGAAGCCGGTCGTGATCGACAGAACCGCCAAGAGGGCTGCGACCCCGAGGGCGACTCCGATGATCGAGATCAGGGTGATCATCGAAACCGTGGCGCGCTTCTTGGAGCGAAGATAGCGGACCCCGATCTGCAGGCTGTAGCTCACGTTGCGTTCCCCTATCACGTACGCGGGCATGCCGCGATCACCCCAACAGCCGGGCGAAGCCCCGCGGTCGACGCTCAGCATCGACTTTACGGGGGGGGAACTTGCCCGCACGGAGCGGACTCACTAGGGTTCGTCAGATGAATCGGATTTGGCCCTTTGCGACTTGCATGGGGCTGCTGATGGCCTGCCATCAGCAGCAGAACGTGCGGCGCGAAGTCTGGCCGCCCGCCGCTGAGCCAACGCCCGTCGTGGCCGCAGCGCCGGCGCCGCCGGCCAAGGTCCTCGACCCGGCCATCGTGGCGCTGCCGGACAAGTCCCCGGTGATGCAGGTCCGTAAGCAGCTCGACAAGAGCAACCCCGGACGGGCGCGCGAGCTCGCCGAAGCCACGCTGCCTAGTGCTGGTGCCGCGGACAAGGGCCGGCTTCACTGGCTGGCTGCCAAGGCCGCGCTCGACGAAGGTTACAACGAGATCGCCCTCGCGCACCTCGACACGCTCGGCACCTTCCATCATCCGCTCGCGCGATGGGCCAAGTTGAAGCGCGCCTCGCTCCTCGAACGAAGGGATCCGGTGACGGCCGCGCAACTCGCGGCTTCGTTGACGGACGACTGGGCTGGCGGCGGTCAGGCGCGCACGATTGAAGCCCGAACGGTCGGCACGGGCGGATCGGGCGCGCACATCGGGATTCGGCTGGACGGCACGCCCCCGGTAGCTGCTCCGCCAGCTGCCGCGAAACCAGACCTTCGCCCGCGAATGCAACAGAGCCTCGACAAGGCCGAGTCGCTCTACAACGCAAAGCGCTACCGGGAAGCCGAACGGCTTTTCGGAAAGGTCGCCAAGCACCTCAGGACCGGCGGCGCAACCTGGTGTGAAACACGTTACAAGCAAGGCCGCGCGCTCCTTCAAGACCGCGAGCGCACGCGCGGAGCTCCGGTGATGCGCGAGGTCGCAGACAAGTGTGCAAAGGGCGACCGAGACATGCGCGCCTGGGCTCGTTACTACGCAGCGCGCGCCTACGGCCGAATCGGTCGGTGGGATGAATCGATCCGTCAATTTGAAAAACTCGAAGCTGAAGCGCCAGACCACAGCCTTGCCGACGATGCGAGCTACCGAGCGGCTCTCGCGGAGCTCGAAAACGGTAAGCAAGAAGCGTCGGTCCTGCGCCTGGCTTCGATTCCAAAGCTCTATCCCGACGGCGACATGTGGCCCCGCGCCCTGTTTAAGCTCGGCTGGGTCCAACTGCGCAATGGGAAGTACCAAGGCGCTTACGACCGCTTCGACGAGCTGGTCAGACGCGGCGGCGACGAGCGCCAAGAGGGCATCACGGGCCGTGCGAACTATTGGCGGGCGCGTGCGCTCTACATGTTGGGCCGGCGCATCGACGCGGCGAAAGCCTACGAAGAGATCGTCCAACGTTGGCCGCTTCGTTACTACGCACAGCAGGCGCTCTGGCGGCTGGGCGAAATTGACCCCGGACGCGCCAAGGCGGCTATCCACGACATGCGCGCAAGCGACGAGCCAATGCGCATGGTCTTTGCCTGGCGCGACGAGTTCGATGAGCCCGCTTTCGACCGCATGGTCGAGCTCTTGCTCGTCAACGAGGTCAGCTATGCCTCGTCGGAAATGTCGGCGCTTCACATGCTCGGGGACAATGTCGACCCGAAGATGGCGGTCGTCGGTGCGGTTCTTCTTCAACACGCTGGTGCACAGACCAAGCTCAGCCGCGTCATCCGGACCCACTTCGAGGACTTCGAAGGGCTACTACCAAAGGGCGAAGGCAAGTTGATCTGGGAGGCGACGTACCCGCAGGCTTTCTCACCCCTCATCGAAAACATCGCCGAGGATGAGGGTATTCCCGCTTCGTTCGTGCGCGCGATCGCACGCGAGGAAAGCTCTTTCGACCCGGAGGCGGTCTCCTGGGCGAAGGCGTACGGCCTGGTCCAGCTGATCATGCCGACTGCGAAGCGCTTCGCTACCGAGGTCGGCGTGAAAGCCACGCCGCGCACTCTCAAGAGGCCAGAGGTCAACCTCAAGATCGGCGCCCGCTACATGGCCTGGCTCTGGAACCGATTGAACGAGAATCCGGCGCTGGTCCCGTCGGCGTATAACGCCGGCGAAGGTGCGGTTCGACGCTGGCTAGAAGAAGACGCGACACGTCCACTCGACATGTTCATCGAAGAGATCCCTTACGACGAAACGCGACGGTACACGCGGCGTGTTTTGCAGACCTACGGGGTTTACCAGTGGCTCGCTGCCGAGGAGCTCCCGGAGCTTCGCACCAAGCTGCCCGGCACCAACGAGCAGCAACGCTTCAGCGCGCTTCGCTGAGATTGGTCACGCCGCCGCGCCCTAGGCGATGACTTTCGGCAAGAAGCTGCCGAACTCGATCGCCTTGTTGATGTCGCCCTCGACGCGAAGCTTGCCCTGAACGAAAGCGATTTGAGGGTCGAGATTGCCGCGCAGGATCTCGGCGAGGTGCGCATCGCGAATCGTGAGCGTGGCATCCGCGGGGCGGCCATTGCCCTCGGTGACGCTCCGGTCGTGCATGTCGATCATCCAACTTTGCTCACCCGGGCCGGTGATTCGAAGCTGGAACTTTCCCTCTTGAAGCGAGCGATCGTCGGGTGCGTGCTCCAGGGTCGACCTCATTTGCGCGACGAAGGCGGCGGTCATTTCGGCCACGGCCTGGGCATGGGCATCGCCCGCTTCGGCATCGGGTAAGCGGTGCGGAAGCACGGCAGCCTCGAGCTCGTTGGCGGACTCGCGGAGGTAGCGGGTGAACAGGTCGAGGTCGGGCATCACTGCCGGCGATGATGTGGGACTGATCGACAGGATGCCGTTGTAGCTGAGGACGGTGATTAGCAAGCCCATGCCGTCGACGAGCGGCGCCATGCCCATGCTTGCTAAGAGCTTGTGCCCAGCCATGTACAGGTCCACCTGCGGCCCGGGCACGTTGGTGATGACCACGTTGAACACCGGATTGTGCAGCTCGGATACGCGAAACCGAGAGTAAAGACGCAGCACGCGATTGGCCAAGCCGAACGGGACGAAATCCCAGAGGTCGACGAATGCACGTGTCGCTCCGGCCTTCTCGAACGCTTTGCCGCCCTGCGTATGCTGTTTGATGACTTTCAGTCGTTCGACGGGATCGGCCACGTCGGTGGCGAGGTCGAGGAACATCGCCGAGACCTTGTTGCCCATCTTTCCGTGCTCGTCGTCGCCCCGCGTCGAAACCGGAACCATGGCGATCAAGGGCTTGGCGGGAAGCTCGCCCTTCTCATCGAGATAGCGGCGAAGCGCCCCGGCGCAGATCGCGAGAACGACGTCGTTCAGGGTGCAGCCGGTGATCTTGCGAATCGCTTTGACTCGGTCGAGCTCGAGCAGCGCCGTGTTCCAGATTCGCTGACCGGTGATGGTGTGGTTGATCGGTGTCGGTGGGGCGGTCATCGGCACGGGAGGCACTTCGACCCCCTTGTCCCGAACCTTCCCAGCGGCGCGGAGCGCATCGGCGAGCTCGCCGGCGACTCGCTTGATCTCGCCCGGTTTGCCCATGATCTTGCGCGCGGTGTGTGAGAGCACCTGGAGCTCGTTGGGAACTGGGGGAATGGCTCGAGGCGGCGGTGGGCTAAAGGCCCTGGGCTCCTTGGTCATGTCGAGCAGGATGCCCATCATGTCCGCGCCCGATACACCGTCGATCGCTGCGTGGTGCGTCTTGTTGATCAACGCAACTGAGCCGGGCGGCACCTGAGGGATCTGATCGAGCCCTTCGACGAAGGTCATCTCCCAGAGCGGCCGGCTGCGATCGAGCGGCACGCTGAAGATCCGCGCGGCAAGGCCCCGAAGCTCCTTCCAGCTGCCGGGGCTTGGAAGCGCCACGTGTTGCAAGTGCATGTCGAGATTGAACGCCGGGTCCTCCACCCAGTAGGGCTTGCCGATGCCGAACGGCACCATGGCGAGCCGTTGCCGAAGCCGAGGCACGAGATGAACACGCGACGCCATCGTTCGGCGAAAGCTTTCGAAGTCCATCGAGCCCTCGAACACCAAAACGCTGCCGACGTGCATCGGCTGGTGGGCGTCCTCGAGGTAGAGGAAGGAAGAGTCGAGTCCGGAAAGAGGCTGCATCAGAATTCTCCACGGGGCCCAGGCCCAGAGCAGACGACTAGCCTACACCCTGACGCTGCTTGATCTCCAGCCCCTCTCACGATTCGTCGAAACTGCGGTCGAGGTCTTTCAAGAGCCGCTTTTGCTCGCGCGAGAGGCGTTTGGGCACCTCCACTTCGACGAGGCAGATCAAGTCACCGCGCCCGCGACCATTGAGACGCGGGACGCCCCCGCCCCGAACCACCAGGGTTTCGCCTGCTTGGGTGCCGGAGGGAACCTTGACGGTCTGTGTTGCCTCTTCGTCTGCTTCGAACGCCGGTACCTCGAGCTTCGCGCCGAGCGCGGCTTGCGGATAGGTCACGACGAGGCGATGGATCAGGTCGAATTCTTCGCGCTGGAAGTCCTCGTCGGGCTCGACGTGGACGGTGACGTAGAGGTCGCCGGCCGGGCCGCCGCGCGTGCCCTCCTGACCGCGACCGCTCAGGCGAAGGCTTTGACCCGTATCGACGCCGCCGGGGACGTTGATTTTGACGACGCGCTCGACGTCGATTTGGCCGCCCCCTTCACAGTCCTCACAGGCCTCCTTGGCCCGCGAGCCTCGGCCCTGGCAGCTCGGGCAGCTGGTCGTCATCACGAATGCGCCCTGCGCGCGCGCGACTTGACCGCGGCCGCCGCAGGTCGCGCAGCCTTCGAGCTCGCCGCCTTTTGCGCCCGTCCCGTGACAGGCCTCGCACGGAGACGGATGCGAAAGATCGATCTCGCGGGTCGCACCAAACGCGGCTTCGCGAAGCGACAAAGTCACGTCGGTGCGGATGTCGGCTCCTCGCGCAGGAGCGTTTGGGTCGCGCCGACGCCGGCCGAAACCGCCAAAGCCAAAACCGCCGCCGCCACCGCCAAAGAGATCTCCAAAGATGTCCTGGAACTGGCTAAACACGTCGCCGATGTCGCCGAAGCCCGGTGCGCCGGGACCACCCAATCCGGCGTGCCCGAAGCGGTCGTACATCTGCCGCTTTTGCGGATCGCTCAAAACCGAATAGGCCTCGGCGCACATCTTGAACCGCTCCTCCGCCTCGGGGTTGTCGGGATTGCGATCTGGATGAAACTCGAGGGCCTTGTTGCGGTAGGCCTTCTTGAGCTCGCTCACGGTGACTTCGCGGGAGACTTCGAGAACTTCGTAATAATCAGGCTTCGACATGAGTTCCGCGGGCCGTTCGGCCGGTGCAACATAAGTATGTTGGCCCGCCGGTCAAGGTCGGCGGTGCGCGTCAATTGCAGGGTTTGGGCTCAGGCCTCGGATTTCACCGTGTCGGTGGCGCGCCCGAGCACGTCGGCGACGAGCGCGCCGGGAAGCTCGCCAGAACGCTGGAAAGCCCGCATGTGGAGGATGGGCTCGCCGCCCAGGTCCGCCACTGTTCGGCCGCGAATCTCTTGCACGTACTTGCGCGGCTCGAAGGGCACCAGGCTCGATTGCGGCTCGGCGTCGATGCGCTCGAGCAGGCCGAGCAGAGCTTGGAGGGAGTTCATCTTCATGTACGGGCAGGTCGCGCAGCCGCCTGCTGTCGAGCAACCCTCGCCGCCGGCAACGCCAGGCACGACCCCAAGGCCACTTTCCGCATCTTGCGCGATGGCCTCGCTGGCGACGGGAAATACGATTTCTGCGGAGAGCTCAGCTCCACCCTCGGAGGCGTAGTCTCGAAGCTTGGCCTGCACTTGCCGGACGATCGGCGTGATCATGCCCGCTTCGGTGCCGAGGATGAATCGCAGGTTGGCCTGTTCCCCGCGCGCGATCGCCTCGTCGACCTTGCCCAAGATGAACGCAAGGATGTTCGACGTGGAGCCGACGACGCCGTTGCCTTCCCGCTGCGCCTGCAAACCGAGCTCGAACATCTCGCCGGGGACCTCCAGGTGCGCTGTGACGAAGACATCGGCATAATGCGCGCGAACCAGCTCGACGACCTCGCGGCCGAACATGTGGTGAACGATGCAAACACCTTGCTCGAAATAGTGAAATCGCGGCAATAGAGAACGAATCGATGCCTGGTCGTGGTCCGAATGAAGCTGCCGAATCTGTTCGTCGGGCATCTCCGCGAGGCTTTGAAGCATGTGCGCGAGGTTGTCGCCCATGTAGGTGTCTGGACCGAACCAGATGTGCACATCGGGAATCTGGGCGGCGGCCTGCAGGACCGTCCGCACGACGTTCGAGGACGTACAGGTGATGGTCGGTACGATCGCGTGCGCCTTGGCTTTGGTGACGAGGCTGGTGTTGATGTAAACCACGTGAAGCGAGCGCGGGGTCTCCGCGGCGTTCATGAGATAGGCGCCGTACGCCTCTGCCTCTGCCGACTCGGCCAGCGAGCACCCGATGGGGTCGGCCACGACTCGATAGACAGGAATGTGAGAATGCCCGGATGCGTCGAGCATCGCGCGGACGTTCTCGCTCATGAAGTCGACGCCGAGAACAGCGATGGTGCTGACCCCCTGCTCCGCCATCGCGATCGCGCGGTCTGCCATCGCAAGCGAGTCCGAGACGTGGACGTGCGGCCAATCGCACGCGGAGAGCACGCCCTGAAGCTCCGGGTCCATGTAGAAGTGAGCCACGACACCGGCGTTCTTCTCGCGGAGCAGGTTCCCGAGCTGCGCGACCAGCCCTGGATCGGGCTTTAGAAACGCGGCTTGGGCCTCGGCGAACGCACCCTGGGGAACCAAGGCGCGAGCGGTAATGCGTAGAGAGGGAAATACCGGGAGTGTCATCTGCGACCAGCTCCGAAAAGCGGAGTATACCTCCTTCCCGGCGCCCCAGATGTCAAGCGATCCCACAGAGACCTCGGTCTACGTCCACTTCCCCTGGTGCGCACGCAAGTGCCCTTATTGCGACTTCGCCACCGAGCCGATGCGCAGCGACGCGCTGCCCCACGACGCGTATGCCGACGCCCTGCTTCGTGAGCTCGATGCGCGTGCGGGGGACTTGCAGGGTCGCGCGCTGAAGTCGGTCTTCTTCGGCGGCGGCACGCCCTCACTCTGGGCGCCGAACGCGCTGAAACGAACCCTCGAAGGGATCCGCGAAGCGTTCGAGGAGGCGGCCGACGAGGTCGAGGTCACCGTCGAGTGCAATCCGAGCTCACTCGATCGCGAACACGCTTCTCTTCTTCGGGAAGCCGGCGTGAATCGTGTTTCGATCGGCGTTCAGTCTCTACGTGACCCGCATTTACGATTCCTTGGACGCTTGCACGACCGAGACCGGGCGCTCGCCGCGCTCGACGGAGCGACGAAGGAAATGCCGCGCGTCAGCGCCGACCTGATGTTTGGGATGCCCGGCCAGACGATCGGAGAGCTCGGTGAAGACATCGCGCGGATCGCAGAAGCCGGCGTCCGGCATGTATCGGCCTACGCGCTGACGATCGAAGAAAAGACGATGTTCGGTTCGCTTTACCGCGCAGGCAAGCTTCGAGTCGCACCCGAAGAGCAGTACGCCGAGCTGTTCGAACATGCGGAGCGCTGCTTCACCGACCTCGGCTGGACGCACTACGAAGTCTCGAACTACGCGGACGATGGAGAGCTCTCACGCCACAATCTGCACTACTGGCGAGGCGGCGCGTACGTCGGGCTTGGCGCGGCGGCGGTCGGTTGTCTCGACCAGGGGCCGGGGCGAGCGGAGCGGTGGCGGAACGAACCCAACCCGCAGCGATACATGCGGCAGCAAATCCTGGAAGTCGAGGTTGAGGAGCTGGGCCCCGACGAGATCATTCGCGAGGCTCTGATGCTCGGACTACGCACGGTAGACGGAATGAACCTGGTCTCGACCGAACGAAGAGCGGGTCGCCAGCCAAGGGAAGGCAGGGAGCATGAGATCGAGCGCGCCATCGAACGAGGCAACCTCGTATGGGATGGAGACTGGCTGCGCGTTCCCGTGGATCGTTGGCTGAAACTTGACGGCATTGTGCGAGACTTGTTCTAGAGTGCTCAGCGGTGAAGCTCGATTTTGAAGAAGTCTCGGTGGCTGGCCTGGCCAAGTCCTACGGACCGACGCTTGCGCTCGCCGGCGTGGACCTGCGCTTCGAGGCGGGGAAGGCGACGGCGATCCAGGGCGCGAACGGCTCTGGGAAGTCGACACTGCTCTGGCTGCTCGCAATGCTGGCCTATCCAACGCGAGGCGAGATTCGGTACGGCCGCTACGGCGTTTCACACGCGGACGAGCTGCGGGGGCGCATCGGCTTCGTCGCTCACCAGCTTCAGCTCTACCCGGGGCTGAGCGGTCATGAAAATTTGGTGCTCGCCGCCAAGCTTCAAAACATCCCCTACGCGCAAAAGCGTGCGACCGATCTCTGCGAAGCGCTCTCCCTCGGCGAGTACTGGAAGCGGCCGGTCCGAACTTACTCTCGTGGCCAAGCGCAGCGCGTCTCGATCGCTCGCGCCCTTCTGCATCAGCCGCGCCTCCTCTTGATGGACGAGCCTGCTACCGGCCTCGATATCAAGTCCACCGCATCGTTCATCGATTTGATCGAGCAGCAGAAGCGTGAAGGCGCGATCGTCCTCATCGTGACCCACGAAGCCCAGTTCGCAGACGCGGTGGCCGACCGTGTCCTTCAGATGGATCGCGGCCGAATCGTGGAGCCGGAAGCATGAATACCCTCCGCGCCGCGTGGCTGGTCGCCCTAAAAGACTTACAGCTCGAGATGCGCACCAAAGAGATCCTCACCTCGACGGGGCTCTTTGCCGTTCTCGTCGTCACGCTCGGCTCGCTCGCGTTCTATACCGATCCGATCAGCTCCCCGAACGTGGCCCCAGGCGTGCTCTGGATCTCCATCCTCTTTTGCGGAATTCTGCTGATCGGTCGAAGCTGGGCACTCGAGCGCGAGAACGACGCGGTGTTCGGCCTGCTCCTCGCACCGATTCCCCGGCCGTCGATCTACATCGGCAAGACGATCAGCGCGCTGGTCTTGCTCGTCGCGATCGAGCTTCTGCTGGTCCCGCTTTGCTTAGTCTTTTTCCAGATCGAACCGGCCGGAATCCTGTTGCCGCTGCTCGCGCTCGTGTTTCTCGGCTCGCTGGGCTTCGTCTCGACCGCCTCTTTGTTTTCGGCGGTGGGCATTCGTACGCGGGCCCGCGACCTGATGCTGAGCGTCCTGGTGTTTCCATTGGTGGCGCCTGCCCTGCTGGCCTCCGCAGTCGCGACGCGCGAGCTCTTTGCTGGCGCCGGCATGACGGAGGTCATCGGTTGGATGCGCATCTTGCTCGCCTTCGACCTCTTGTTCGTCGGCTTCGGTGTCTGGGTATCGCGCCACCTGCTCGCGGAGACCTGAGCGCTCAGCGGTACGCGCGAATCAGGTCCAAGGCGACCGGGTTTGACCAGTCGAGCGCGCCGTCGAAGCGGAAGCGCACCACGCCGTCCGCGTCGATGATCCAAGTCTCGGGGAAAAGCTTGGTCCCAAATTGATCGGTCACGACCTTTCGATCCACGTCGAGTAAGCTCGTGATACGCGAGGTCCGAGGAATGATCGTCTCGACTTCTGCCCAGCTCCGATCTGTCGAGACCGCGACCACCTCGACGTCGCCCCAGTCTTCTGTCATTTCGGCGAGCAACTCGATGGTTGGCATTTCCTGGATGCAGGGCCGGCAAGTGACCGTCCAGAAGTTCATCACGATGACCTTCCCGCGCTGGTCTGACATTTTCCACTCACCGCCGCCCTGCGTCGGAAGGCTGAACTCCGGAGCGAGCAGAGAAGCGCCGAGGTAGTGAGGAACACCGCCCTGGCCATCCATCAGCTGTTCAAAGCGCGCATTCCCGAGGAGTGCCCTGAATGGGGCCTCGCGTGCGCGGGCCTGCGCATCCACGACGGCCCCGGTGAATATGAAGACCAGCGGAAACGCAATCGCGGCGACGATGAGGGTGGCGATGAGCTCGCGACGAGACACGCCGGAGGCTTAGCGCTTTTCGAGACCGAGCGAAAGTGGATCGCCGACCGCGGGCGGGCGCACCTTTTGATCGCCAATTCGGACATAGATGCCCTCTTCATCCTCGCCGATCCGGTCGCTCATCTTGCTGACGGCGTGATTGTCGAATCGCGCGGGGCAGCGGCCTTCTCGGACAGCACACCAGAGCGCACCCTCGGGCCCCTGACACAGCGAGGCCGGCTCGAGCGGCTCGCGGAGGTCGCCGGAGAGAAGTAGACCGATGCCCTCGGGGCCCGGGTCGACGTCTTTCACGAAATAGGCGGGCCCTTCGATCTCGACGTATGCCCAGTTGATCGCGTTGCTCAGACAGAAGCGTCCGTCTTCGGCGCGGTCGACCCAGCCGTCGAAGGAGCGGGCCAGAATCGGATGGCTGATCTCGTCCTCTCCATTGAACCAGCGTCCGCGCGCGTCGCGGCGGATCTCGGTCTCTCGGCTGCGTCCTTGGATAAACTGCGCTGGGTCCATGACCTTCCGCAGACTACAATGACGCTCGATGGCGAGAAAGAGCCGAAAGCTCGTGGTGGTATCGAACCGCGGCCCCTATCGGCACGAAGCTAGCCGGGGCCGTGAACGCTGGGTTCGCGCCGCAGGGGGCTTGGTGGCTGCGCTCGACCCTGTTCTGCAGAAGCGCGGGGGCGTCTGGGTCAGCGCCAAACCCGCCAAAGACTTCGACTCGGTCACGGTTCCGGCGCCCCATCTCAGCTACGACCTCGCCCACATCTCGATCAAGCGGGGCGACCAGCGAGGATTCTACGAAGGCGTGTCCAACGCGGTCCTCTGGCCGCTGCTCCACGGCTTCGAGCCGACGATTCAAGTCGGAGACGCCCCCTGGTCGAGCTACGTGGGCGCCAACCAGGCCTTCGCCGACACCACGATTTCGACCAGCGGACCGAGCGACCTGGTGTGGGTCCAGGACTATCACCTCATGCTCGTGCCGGGGATGCTCCGCGCCAAGCGCAGCAAGGCCCGAATCGGCTGGTTCTGCCACATCCCGTGGCCGCCGCCGGATACCTTCGGCATCCTCCCCTGGGGCGAGGAGATCCTCGAAGGGCTGCTCGGCGCCGACGTCCTCGGCTTTCATCTTCCAGAGTACGCCGAGCACTTCCGCCAGTGTGTGGAGCGCTTCACGCCCCATCGGGTTTCGCGGGGGACCATTCACTATCGCGACCGCAAGGTGAACACGATCGCTGCGCCCATCGGAATCCCCGTCGACGAGCTGCAGGCGCTCGCCATCGACCCGGACCTTGGGCGTGAGGTCGATCGAATTCGCGAGTTGATGGGGAATCGTCAGTTGATGCTGGGCGTCGACCGGCTCGATTACACCAAGGGCATTCCCGAGCGACTCGCCGCGTTCGAGCGCTTGCTGCGTCGAGACACAGGCGCTCGCAAGCGGTACGCCCTGATTCAGGTGATGGTGCCTAGCCGCACCGACGTGAAAGCGTACGCCGACCTCAAAGAAGAGATCGATCGAATGGTCGGGGACATCAACGGCCGCTACGCGGAGACCGGCCGCGTGCCGATTCACTATCTCTATCGGAACCTGAGCCAGCGGGCGCTCTTCGCGCACTACCGAGCCGCGGACGTTGCCCTCGTCACGCCTTTGCGCGACGGAATGAACCTCGTGGCGCACGAGTACGCGGCAGCAAGGACCGACGAGGACGGCGTCCTGATCTTGAGCGAGTTCGCCGGCGCAGCGAAGCATCTCAAGGGCGCGGTGCTCGTGAACCCCTATGACGTGGACTCGACCACCGCCGCGATTCACCTTGCGCTCACCATGAAGCCGAGCGAGAAGCGCAAGCGAATGCGTTCCATGCGCGCCGAAGTGATGAGGCTCGACGTGCACAGCTGGGCCGACCGCTACCTCGGCGCGCTGGAGGGAAAGTGAGCCGCGTCGGGGCCCTGGTCGAATCTCTGCTCGAGCTCGAACGGCCCTTGCTCGTGGCGCTCGACGTGGACGGGACGATCTCCCCCATCGTTCGAGACCCGGATCTGGCCCGAATTCCGGCATCGACGCTCTCCAGCCTCGAGACGCTTGCCCGCGCCCCTGGAGTCGGGCTCGCACTGATCACCGGCCGCGCTCTGAGCTCCATCGCGCGAATGGAACAGCTCGAAGGGATCTGGCGTGCGGTCGAGCACGGCGGCCTGGTCCTCGGACCGGGGCAAGCTCCGGCGCCGCGGGAGCTCACGCCCGAACGGCGGGAAGCCCTCGATCTCTTTCAACACTGGGTCGAGACGCGCGCCCAAGACGCGTTCATCGAATACAAGCCACAGGCGATCGCGGTGCATGTCCGCGCGATCGCCTCCGAAGATCCGGCTCGCGCGGCGAAGCTGCTCGGTGAGGCAGACGAGCTTGCGCAAAACCTCGGCCTGCACGTGCGCCGTGGCAAGGCCTTGCGGGAAGCCGAAGCCATCCATCACGACAAAGGCCACGCGCTTGCGGAGATCTTCGAACGCTCGGGCGCAAGCTCCGTGTTCTTTGCGGGAGACGATCTCACCGATTTTCCTGCGATTGAATTCGCAACGCGGCACGGTGTGGGCGCATTCGTTTGTTCGGACGAACAAAGGGGGGCGCCACCTGCGTCTGCCACGCTGCTGCAGAGCGTGGACGAGATGGCCCAACTGCTCCAGCAACTGGCAGAGCGCATCACACGCTGACCGGTGGCGTCCGTACGGTCTCGTGGTAGAGGCCCGGAATGCTGAATCGAGAAATCGCGGAGTCCGCGCGCATCGCGCGACGCGCCGGCGCGATCTTGATGGAAGTCTATGCGACCGACTTCAGCGTCGCGTACAAAGACGAGGCAGATCCCGTGACCGAGGCGGACACGAGGGCCAATGCATACATCGTCGGAGAGCTCCGGAAGGCCTTTCCCAAGGACGGAATCGTCGCGGAAGAAAACGAAGACAACAGTGATGCGCTCCGATCGGGGCGCTGCTGGTATGTAGACCCCCTCGATGGCACCAGGGAATTCGTTGCGAGGAACGGCGAGTTTTCGGTGATGCTCGGCCTGGCAATCGATGGGGTTTCGACGGCGGGCGTCGTGTACCAGCCAGGGACCGACAAGCTCTACTTCGGCGTGGTGGGTGGCGGCGCCATGCTAGAGGAGCGCGCCGTGCGCCGTCTGTTGAAGGTCAGCGAGGTTGCCGAGCCAAGCCAGTTGAAGTTGGTGGTGTCGCGATCGCACCGGAACAGTGCCGTGGCGGACGTCGTTGCCCGGCTGGGGATTGGCCAGGAGACGGCGAGCGGCTCGGTAGGGCTCAAGGCGGGTCTGATCGCCGAGCAGGAGGCAGACGTCTACGTACACATTTCGGACCGGTCGAGCATGTGGGATGCCTGCGGCCCCGAAGCGATCCTGAAGGCTGCGGGTGGGCGCTTCACCGACCTCGAGGGCAATCCGTATCACTACGGCGGGACGGACATGCGCAACCGAAAGGGCATCCTCGCCTGCAACGCCGCTGCATACGAAGCGGTGCTCCCGGTTGCACGTCAGGCAGCGCGCTCCATAGGACTGATTCAATAGGCTCGGCTATGGCACCAGTCGATTGGCGACAGGCATGGAAGAAGGGAAGCACCCCCTGGGACGCAGGCACCTCACCGCCTGCGCTTGATGGCTTGCTCGCCCGCGGACAGATTCCCGGAGGCCGAATCCTCGTTCCCGGCTGCGGTACCGGCTACGACCTTGCAACGCTGGCGCGCTCGGATCGCGAGGTCGTTGGGCTCGACCTCTCCCACGAGGCACGCGCTGCATTCCTCGCCGCACACAGCGATCTTCCGGGTTCGGTCTCCTACGAAGTTGGCGACTTCTTTTCGTACGAGCCGGCTGAGGGCTTCGATTTCGTTTGGGACTACACCTTCTTTTGCGCGCTCGACCCGGAGCAGCGCAGGGGCTGGAGCGAGACGATGAAGCGGCTGGTGAAGCCCGCCGGCCTGCTGGCTACCCTGCTCTTTCCTTTCGAGGACCCGATTTCAGGACGTGAGGGGCCCCCCTGGCCGATCAATACCGGCCTGGTTCGAAGCCTGATCGAAGACAGCTTCGAAGAGCTCGAAGTCAGGCAGATGGAAAAGACCCATCCGGGGCGTGAAGGCCGCGAGCGGCTGGCGCTTTGGCGGCGACGCGAGCTCTAGTCGGTGTCGGGAAGCGGAATCGACGACGACTGCCACTTCACCTCGGAAAAGCCGAGCCGGTAGTCGGCCGTCGCGCCTTTCTCCTGTACACCGATCCACACTTGCGTCGTACCGATGGGAAAGTCGGAACGCAGCATCGGGTCCTTGGTGCCGTTGCGGTTGTCGTTACAAAGAACGTGCCCGCCGGGCTTGCGTAACACGAGCAGGATGTCGGAGCGTGAACGACCCAAAACGTGAAGGTTGTAGAACGCCGTGTCGGTGTCGAGTAGGTAATCGGGGGTCTCGGAGATCCAACCCTTGCACTTGCGGTGAATCGAGCTCGCTCGGACCTCGCCGACAGCGGTGCCAGACACGACACGGGGATCGGGACTAAAGCCCGCGTGAAGAGGCACCGGGCCTAGACGGGACGAGGAGTCATCGAAGAGGTCGGCGGTTTTCGAGTCCGCCGGAGTGCGCGGGGCGTCGCCTGGCTCGCCGCTCCCAAGCGCTTCGGTGCAGGCAGCGATCGCCAGCAATGAAGCCACCAGGCCGCCGGCGCCGGCCCAAGATCTGCCCGACGCGATCACGGTGCCGCCTTGGTACCCGCATCACGCACCGGCGGTCAACCAGACAAGCAAAGTGAACGAGAGCGGCCAAAGCGCTCTGATCTTGCCGCTAGGGCTTGATTTCCTAGATCACGGCGTATAGACAAGCCTTAGACAGATCCTGAACAGGATCGGTGTTTGACTGGATCCCGAGGACGTCGATGGCAGACGAAGCGAAATACCGGGTGGGCATGGTCGCGAAGATGACCGGGCTTTCGACACATACGCTCCGCATGTGGGAGAAGCGCTACGTCGCCGTTCTGCCGAAGCGAACCGAGGCCGGAGGACGGCTCTACACCGACGCAGACGTCGCAAGGCTTCGGCTTCTGCATGAGCTGGTCGAAAGTGGTCATTCGATCGGCGGGATCGCCAAGTTGTCCGACGCCGATCTTCGACACATGGCAGCCTCGTTCCCGGCACCGCCAAGCCAACCGGTCGTGCGACACCTGCCCGAGCTTCGCAGCCGTGTCATGAAGGCGATCGAGCAGCTACGCATTCAAGATGCCGAGCAGATGCTCTCGCGCGCGGCGTTGAGCACGGAACCGAGCGAATTCTTGCAGATGGTCGTTGCCCCGGTCCTCGTCGAAATCGGCGAACGTTGGAAGCGTGGTGAGCTTCGGATTGCGCACGAGCATGCGGGCTCCACCGTCATGCGTGGTCTGCTCTTTTCGCTGATGCGTCTCTATCCGGCGAACGACTCCAGGCGCCGTGCGGTCATCGCGACACCGGCGAAAGAGGATCACGAGCTCGGCGCGCTCATGGTGTCGATGTTGGCCGCCATGCACGGATGGAGCGTGCTCTACCTCGGCCCCGATTTGCCAGCCGAAGAGATCGCTTACGCGGTTACCGACACGAACGCCGATCTTCTGATGCTGTCGATCACCAACCTAAAGCCCAAGGAGTCGCAACGAGAGATCGCTGCGATCGAAGCTGCGATACCGGAGCGTGTCAGAGTGCTGGTTGGCGGGCGAGCGGCAAGCGCACTCGCCGAAAGCCGCGTACAGATCCTGCAAGACCTCGCCGTGGTCGAGACCGAACTCAGTCGATAACGTCGGTCGGCGCGTCGGGCGGCATGCTGTCACGCGTCGCACCTTTGATGACCTTTTGCGCCAGGGTTGCAAGACTTCGCGCACCGCTCTTCTTCAGCAGCGATCGGATCTGAGCCTTGACCGTGTTCTCCGCGACCCCGAGGGACTCGGCGAGCTCTTTTCGGGAGAGGCCGTCGACGGAGAGCGTGAGAAGCTCGGTTTCCCGACGTGTGAGCTTGAGCTGTCGCGCCAGGTGCTCGATGCGCTGCCCGATGGCTGCGTCATCGACGCGCGCCTGCGCAAGAGCCCTCTGAATGAATGGATTGAGGTTGTCAGCGGATGCCGGCTTACAGACGTACTCGCCCCGCATCGTCTGAACTTTGTTAACTACATCACGATTGAGCTCACCGGTGAGAACCAGCACTGGCAGCGCGCCGTGCATTTGACGGATCTCAGCCAGCAGGTCCAAGCCGTATCCGTCGGGCAGAATCAGGTCGAGCACGACGCCCGTCCATTCCTCCTGGCCCTGCAACTGCTCACGGGCCGCGCCCATGCTGTGAACGACCTCGACCGGGCCGTGACGCCCAAATGTACGAGCGAGCGTCCGAGCCAGCGTCGGCTCGTCCTCCACAATCAAAAACCCACCCGGCATGCCGCGTAAGCTAACCCAGTTGACCCCTTCGGTGGTGCCGATTCGCTCCAAATGGAGCGGTTTTTTAACCCTAAGTCAGCCCAGCTGAGGCGCACAAGCGCTAAAAAGTCAATGATCTCTTGATTTTGGTATGCAAAGGCGTCGGGGTGAGCACGGTTTGCCCCACCTCAGCCGCTCGGGCGAGAATCGGCAATGACTTGACGCAAGCGCCCGCCCCCTCTTGAATGGACCGACGGGATGTACGCGGTTGTGATCACGGATGAGGGGGGCGTCCGACGCAGGCTTGATTTTGCCAAGCCGGAGCTAACCGTGGGCCGCGTTCAGGGCAATGACATCGTCTTGGCCAAGCGCAACGTATCGAAGCAGCACGCGCGCCTGACACTCCAGGACGAACAGGCTGTCGTCGTCGATCTGAACAGTACGAACGGCACATGGGTCAACGGTCGCAAGATCACTACTGCTCAGCCGCTGAAGCAGGGCGACAAGATCTACATCGCGGACTTCATCATTACGCTCGAGGCCGCGGACGAACGCTCGCAGACGGAAGGCGCGATGCCTCGGGTTTCGGAGCCGCCTCCGCTACCAGCCAAGTCCGCCCTGCCGGCCGCCAGCTCGTCGCCAATCAGGCGCTCGATCGCGGCGCGGCGTGCGACGCCGGGAGGCTCGAGCGTGACGGGATTGCAACCCGATGGGAGCGGGACGGTCAGCCCTCCTCGTCTTCAACGCCGGGAGACGAGCCTGCCCCGCGCCCGTGCAAAGACCGAAACCGAAATTTCAGTCGGCGATCCGTTGAACAATTTGCTCCACCGTCTTTCCGAGCGCGTGGACATCGACGACATCAATCCAGCGTCGATGAAAAATCAAGAGCGCTGGTCGGCTGCTCGAGCCGCAATCGCCGAGACCTTCCTCGCAATGCAAAAGGACGGCTTGGTTCATGCCGACTTGGACATGCGCGGATTGGCGCACGCCGCGCTGCACGAAGCCGTCGGCCTCGGTGCGCTCGACGATTTACTCTCCGACGAGTCGGTCCGTACCATCGTCGTGAACGGGCACAAGAAGATCTTCGTGGACAAGGGCGAGGGTCTTGAGGCCACCGCGTTGCAGTTTTCCTCCGCGCGCGCAGTTCAGAGGGTAGCGCGACGCCTCGCAGCGGAATGCGGTCAAACACTCGAGGGCCGACCGGTGCTCAACGGGCGGCTCTCCTTTGGCCCGAGCCTGACGATCTTGCAGCCGCCTCTAGTGATGAGCGGCTCGGTGATCGAGCTCCGTATTCATAGCCCGAGCTCACTGGAGCAACTGTCCGACAAAGGTTGGCTGAGCGCAGACGCGGCGACGTACCTGACCAAAGCCGTTGCGGAATGCCGAAACATCGTCGTCGCAGGGGCTCGAGGGTCCGGCGTGACAAAGCTCATGTCTGCCTTGGTTCGAGAGCTGCCTGAAAGCGAGAACACCGTCGCCATCGAGACGATTCCCGAGCTCGACATCGACCGAGACCGGCTGATCTCGCTGACTGCCGCTGACTCGGGGATCCCGCTGAGCCAAGCGATCGCGCACGGCGCGCGGCTTCACGCCGAGCATCTGGTGATCAACGATCTCTCCGGAGCCGAGACGATGGCTGCATTGACCGCGGTCCTAGGGCGGGAACCAGGTCATCTTCTCGGCGTCCATTGCTGGAGCAGCAAAGACGCGATTGAGGGCCTAATGCTTGCGGCTGGCGCTACAGGAGCCGACCGTGCGTACCTCGCGCAGCTGCTCGCTAGCGCAGTCGACCTCGTCGTTTCGATGCAGCGCGGGCCAGAGGGGCAGCGCGTGAACGCGATCCTCGAGGTTCAAGGTCACGAAGGCGGAGACGTCACGTACCAGTCGGTCCCGTTCTGAGACGCGCGCCATTGGCGCCTTCGCGCATGACGTCCATCGGCGCTTCGCTGACGCCAGGTGCCGGATATGCAGGGTAGGCGAAATAGTATCCTTGTCCGTAATCCGCGCCGCAGTCGATCACGACTCGCATCTCGGTTTCTTGCTCGATGCCTTCGGCAACGACACGCGCGCCGAGCTCGTGGCAGAGTTGCACGATATGGCGGACCAAGACCTGCGCGCGACGATCGTCGGCCAAGTCTGCGATCAAGGTGCGATCGAGCTTGACGATCTCAGGCTTGAGGTCCGCGATGTACTTCAAGTTCGAGTACCCGGCGCCGAGGTCGTCGACTGCGAGCAGCACCCCCTTGCCACGGATCTCCCGCAGGACGCTGTGGCAGTAGGCGAAATGGGTCAGCGGGACCGACTCGGTCACCTCGAGATACACCGGTGAGTCGTGGGTGAAGATCGGATCATCGGGCTGCACGAGCCAAGACTCGTCGAATTCGTTTGGATGCACGTTGAGAAAGAGCGGCATTCCGGGGCAATGCATCGTCGAGAGCTCGCGAATGGCGCGACCGAGGGCGCCGACGCATCGAGACTGGATCGCCTCGTCGAAGAGCTTTGGCGGATTGATCCAGTGGGGAGAGCTACTGCGAACGAGTGCCTCGTGAGCATACGGCTCCATCGTCGCAAGCGACACGATCGGCTGATACACCACGCTCAGGTCTCCGAGGGTGAGCACGCCGGGTAGGCCCCGCATCGTACGGAGCCGGGGGATCCCCGCTCGGCGCGCCTGGGTGTTCTTCAACCAGTTGCGGAAGTTCGTCACAAATGCCCCACTACGGTAAGTTTACACCAACATGGCAGAGTTCGGCCACCCTCGTTTTTGGCACTCCTGGCGCCATTCGGAGCGCTCTGGTATGCCCCGCAACGATGAAAAACCCAACATCGATCGGCCCGGCGCAGGTTAGCCCCATCGGCACGACCCTCGAGCGCCACCTGCTCGATCGCCAGCGCCGGATGCCGGAAGCCACCGGTGATTTCACTGGGCTTTTCCAGCAGATCAGCCTAGCCGCCAAAATCATAGGCAGCCGCGTCAGCAAGGCGGGGCTATCGGGCATCCTCGGACGAACCGGAACGACCAACGTGCAGGGCGAGCAGGTCCAGAAGCTCGACGATTTCGCCAACAGCACGATTGTGAGCACCGTCGAGGCAGGCGGTCATGTCTGCGTGATGGGAAGCGAGGAGGTCGAGCAACCGATTCAGATTCCGCCCCAGTACCCGCAGGGCAAGTACGTGCTGCAGTTCGATCCTCTCGACGGCTCGGGCAACATCGACATCAACGCGTCGATCGGCACGATATTTTCGATTCACCGTCGCCTGAGTCCCGATGGTGAACCGGGAACCTTGAAGGACCTCTTGCAGCCCGGCATCGACATCGTGGCTGCCGGCTACGTGGTCTACGGCTCGTCCAACATGCTGGTCTACTCGACGGGCGATCAAGTCGACGGCTTTACCTACGACCCGGGCGTCGGCGAGTTCTTCTTGTCTCACCCGAACATCAAGGTTCCCCAGCGCGGCGGCATCTACTCGATCAACGAGGGCAACTACCACAGTTGGGACAAGCGTATTCAGAGCTGGGTCGACTGGATCAAAACGCCGACTGAAAACAAGAAGCCCTACCGCTTGCGGTACATCGGCGCGATGGTTGCCGACCTGCACAGGACTCTTCTCCGCGGCGGTGTGTTCGTCTATCCGCGCGACAGCAAGAATGTGAACGGCAAGCTCAGACTTCTCTACGAAGCCTCCCCAATGGCATTCCTCGTCGAAGCAGCGGGCGGCGCCGCGTCGGACGGTAAAAACCGAATCCTCACGATCCAGCCGAAAGAGCTCCACCAGCGCACGCCCGTTTTCATGGGCAGCCCGGACGACGTCGCGGACGTGCTGAGATTCGCAAACGCCTGAGGCGCTCAGAGCTTCGGCATCATTTGGAACGGCACCTCGGTGCGCACGCAGCCGTTTTCCGGCTTCGGGAACTTCCAGGTCTTGGCAACACGCTTGACGCAGTTGTAGACCTGCTGATCGTTGAGAGAACCGCTCACCGAGACTGCTTTCACGCCACCACTGGCGCCAATCGTGAGCAGTACCCTCATCGAACCTTGAAGCAAGTTGTCGTCTTTCAAACCTCGCTCGTAACAGGTCTGCACCTGCTTGCTCGGCTGTCCCCGAATGACCTGGCTGAGCTGCGTGGCTGGAATCGTGCCGTTGCAAATCCAGTCCGCCGGTCGCGTCGGCGTGGGTTGCACAGGCTCTGCATCCGCCTCCTGTTCTGATCCCGCGTCGAGGCCGGCATCGTCCTCCGGGATTTCGATTTCCGGGGCGAACTGGGCTCTGGGCTCGACCTCCGGCTCCACTTGACCCGGCTCGGGCTCGCGGTCCGATCTGCAGTCCCGGACGAAGAACCAAAGGACGACAGCGACCAAGAGGAGGACTAGGGCGATGATACCGTACTTGCCGTCGTTCTTCTTCAGTGGCGGTAGGCTCGAGCCCTGGGTCACATCCCCCTCACTTTCCCCAGTTCAAGGCGCTCCGCGCACCCGGGAGCGGAGTGTAGAATCCTTGACCGATCGCGCCAACTCTCAAGGCAAGCCGGGGGCGAAAAACCGCTGTTTGCCGCGAGGCGACCTCTCCTCTATGGTTCGGCCTCTTCAGTGGCAGTTGGCGATGGTTGATAGGTTCAAAGGCTTCTTTCTCGTTCTTCTCGTAGTACTGCTTTCGGCGGTGTTTGCCCTACAATTCGGGGGTGGCCAAGCCGAGGGCTGCGCGGCGGGCGGCAGCACCTATCTGGCGCGGGTCTATGACCAGACGCTGAGCAGAGGCGACTTCGAGGCTGCGTACTCGGTCGCGAACTTCGGGAGGCTCCCTGAGGAGACGCAACGCTCGATGCGCCTGCCTCAGCTGGTCCTCGATGGCCTGATCGACCGCACGCTTCTCGCGCGGGAGGCACGCAAGGTGGGTTTCGACGTTAGCCAGGACGAGGTGATGGCGCGCTTTGTGAATGATGGAATCATCTTGCTATCACTCGGAGTCGGCGCACCGCCGATGCTTCCGCAGGGCGAGATTCCGGTTTCCTTCACGGACAAAGATGGCGCGTTCAACAGGGACCTCGCCGAGCGCTACATCCAAAACGGGCTGCGCAGAAGTGTGGGCGAGTTCGCCGATGCGCAGGTTGATGAGTACCTGGCGGCGCGAATGCGCGAGCTCATCGCCTCGACGGTCAACGTCAGTGATGCGGAGGTCTGGGACGACTACGTCCGCGAGAACGACAGCGCGAAAATCCAATACATCCGGTTCTCGCCCGCGTACTACCTCAACCAAAAGCCGCCGACTTCCGAAGCGGCGCTCGACGCGTGGATCGCCGACAACGATGCCCGTCTGAGCGCCGAGTACGAGATCAACAAGCACCGGTACACCAACCTCGAGAAGCAGGTTCGCGCTCGCCACATTCTGGTCAAGGCAGGTTCGTACGCAAGCGAAGACCAAAGAGCGGAGGCGAAGAAACGCGCCGAAGCGCTGCAAAAGCGCGCGGCCCAAGGCGAAGATTTCGCAAAGCTCGCCAGCGAGAACAGCGGCGACCAAGTCACCGCCAAGAAGGGCGGCGACATCGGTTTTCTCCGCAAAGGCACGATGCCCGAATCGTTCGACACTGCTCTCTTCTCGATGGACGTGGGTCAGATTTCCGACCTCGTCGAAACCCCCTACGGCTTTCACGTCATCAAAGCGATCGCAATCCGTGAGGGCGATGTCCCGATCGACGAGGCCAAGCACGAGCTTGCAGAAGGCCTCTACCGCGCGGACTGGCTAGAAGCCCGCGCGCGCGCCGCTGCGACCAGCACTCTGACTGCTTGGCGCGCAAACCAAGACGACGACGCGATCGCGCGAAAGCTCGCGGCCGAGAAGAGCGGCGAATCGGCCCTCACACCCAAGCTCGAACAAACGGTCGACTTCGGTCGCTCCGACACACCAGTGCCGGGTGTTTCAACCTCCGCGCTCCTCGATGCGGTGTTCTCCTTGCCCGAAGGAGAGGCGTTCCCGGCGGCGCCCGTGAAGCTCGGCCGCGAGTGGCTGATCTTCCGTCTCGTCGAAAGGCAGCGGCCAGACCGTGAAGCGTTCAACGACTCGGTGCGGGCGTCGACGCGCGAGATCCTGCAGACGCTCAAGAAGAGAGAAATCGTCGACCTCTACATCCAGCAGCTTCGCGCGAAGGCGACCGCCGATAAGGCGCTACGCGTCAACCAACTTCAAGCCCCGGATGGCCGCAGCTAAGAGCTCCCGTCTTCCCGAGCTGCCCACCGAGTCGCTCACGCTCGGGAACAGCCTCCGGGTGCGACTCGTTCCCCTAACACACCTGCAGTCGGCGACGGTGTCGTTTTTCGTGCGTGTGGGCTCCCGCTACGAAACCGCTCGGACCAATGGTCTGAGCCACTTTCTGGAGCACATGCTGTATCGCGGCACCGCGGTGCACCCCGCGGCAAACGAGCTCAACCTCGCAATCGAGCGACTCGGTGGCACCCTCGATGCGGCCACCCACGTCGACTTCACGAGCTACTTCCTCTCGTTGCCACCCGAGGCCATCGGGAAAGGCGTGGAGCTCCTCGCCGAAGTCCTGCAACAACCGCTTTTGACCGAGCTTCGCACCGAGAAACAGATCATTCGTGAGGAGATACTCGAGGACTTCAACGAGGAAGGCGAGCAGATCGATGTCGACAACGTTTCGCGGCGACTGCTCTACCCGGACCATCCGCTCGGCTTCACGATCCTCGGCTCGCTCGGCAACCTGGACGGATTCGAAACCGAAGACCTACGCCGGCATCACAGCAGTCACTACAACGCGTGCAACTCCGTGCTCTGCGTGACGGGCGCATTTGACGCTGGGGAAATCGAGCAGACGATTCGCACGAGCTTCGACGGGATGGCGAATGGTAACACGATGGAGCCCCGCCAGCCGCCCAGCATTCCTGCGTCGCAGCGATTCTCATACGTCCAGGAGCACGGCAGCCAGACCGATGTGAGGCTCTCGTTCCACACGCCTGGCGTCGCGAGCTCCGAAGCACCCGCCTTGCTCTTGCTCGACCGAGTGCTGGACGACGGGCTGAGCACGCGCGTCCATCAAACGATCTGCGAAGAGCGTGGACTGGCCTATGAGGCTTTCTCAGGAAACGATTCGCTCGAGGATTGCGGTGTCTTCGACTTCGGGGCATCCGTCGAGCACGGGAAGGCCCCTTATCTGGTAGAGACCATGTTCGAGCTCATCGCCGAGCTTCGGCGGAACCCGCCGACGGACGACGAGGTCGACAAGGCCAAACGTCGGCACCTGTGGGATTTGCGGACGATGCGCGACGACGCAGAGGATACGGCACACTTCATAGGAAGCAGCGCGCTCCTGGGTCTTCCCGAACGCGTTGGCACTGTGGCCGATCGAGTCGCGCAGGTTACGCCACAGGACATCCAGCACGCCGCACAGCGCTATCTCGATCCGAAAGACGCCTATCTGACGTGCGTTGGGGTCTTGGACGAAGCGCTTCTGTCGGACCTTCGCGGCTTGGCTGGAACCTAGGCGTCGAGGTTTACCCAGTGGGCCTGCCCATCGGGCCCCCACTCTTTCTTCCACAGCGGTACGGTGTCTTTGATTCGATCGATCGCTTTGCGGCAGGCGGTGAACGCGTCGTCCCGGTGTGCTGCGCTCGCCGCGACACAGACCGCGACATCCCCGATGCCCAGCTGGCCGACTCGATGGACGGCGGCAATTCGGACGTCCGAGTGCTCGGCGATGACGCCTTCGAGGACACGCGTCATTTCTTTTTGCGCCAAGCTCTCGTGTGCTTCGTAGTCGAGCCTGGAAACTTCGTTGCCGTCGGCATGGTCGCGGACGATTCCGTGGAAGATACAGACGCCTCCGGCCCCGGGATGCTCGACCGCCTCACGAACCTCGTCGAGTGAAATCTGTTGGTCGCTGACTTTACAAAGAACGACCGGAGAGCCGCCCGCAACGGGCGGAAGAACGTCGACCCGATCTCCGTCGGATAAGATCTGCGAAGCGTCGACGAAATCACCGTTCACCGCCAGCCGCATGCGCTCGAGGAAGGCCGCCAGAGGCGGATAGCGGTCGCTGACCAGGCGCCGCAATTCCTCCTGCGGCAGGCTTTGCGACCGCAGCTCGAAGGTCGAACTCGAGCATCCGGCAAGCTCGCGGGCGGCTGCGTAGAAGTAGACGTCGATCTTCATCGGCCAGGAAAGCCTAGCAGGCCCCGAAATGAGGGCAGCTCCGCCGGGCGTGTTAGGGTTCTGGTCAGGTCAGCGAGTCTTCATTCAAGCTGATCGCCTGGATCGTTGCCGCAGGCTTGGCGGGCGCCATGCTCGCCCTCCCGCAGCCCGTCGATCCCTGGGAGATGCCGAGCCTGGTGCTCGACCGCGCCGCGGTGTCGGACGCGATCGCGCTCGACGAAACCCTTTCAAAGGAAGCTCCGGACAGCGAGGAGGCTCGCGCGTTGCGCTCGCTCTTTCTCGACCATGGTCGATCGGAAGCCAACCCTCCCTATGCGCGACGCGAATACGATCGCAGGCAGGCTGCGATTCACCGTGCAACGAAAGCCGTCATCGAGAAGCACGGAGAGCCTGCGTTCGAGGCGATGCGGGCAGATGCCGTGGAGGAGCTCATGCGCGTGCTTGGCGACGGCGCCCGCGAGGCGGAGAGCGAAGACGAGCAGGGCATCCTCGGTGGCTTCCTGGAAGTCTTGAAGCAGTATGGGGCTCTGCGCAGGGGCGTCATGGTCGCGCCGCCACTCACGCTGCGCGTCTTGTACAAGGCACGCTGGAATTCCATCCATCGGCGGCCATTCGTCGAAAGCTTTGCTCCGATAGAGAAGCAGGCGTATTGGGGTTGGCTTGCGCTGCATGCCTGGGGCAAGCCGCTAGAGAAGCGGGAAAACGCCTTGCTCGCGTTTCGTGACGCCGGTGGCTTCGGTACCCTGGAGGCAGCTGCCCTTTTCGATCTACTCGAGGGGAATCCCGCGCGAGCGTCGAATTCCTTGAACCAGCTCTACGAAGCGAGCGGGCAGCTGCGCTTGCGAAATTTCTCGTTAGCGGTGCTTCAGGTCGGCCTTTTACCCCCGGGTTCGCCGTGATACGACCGTCGCAGTGGACACGAAATTCCCGTTCTCGTAACCTGGAGGACCCGCCTACGCGAACGGAGTCGAGCCTGGCGTGAAAGTCGACCTCAAGAAGAGCCTCTTCATCCTCCCGAACCTCTTCACACTTTCCAGTGTGCTCTGCGGTTACAACGCCATCTTGATCCTCTCGGACCAGCCGACTTCCGATGATTTCTATCGTGCGGCGCTCCTCATCGTCTTCGCGCTCTTTTTCGACGGGATCGACGGCCGGGTCGCGCGCTTGACCAAGACCCAGTCCGCCATCGGCGTTCAGCTCGACTCCCTTGCGGACGTGATCTCGTTTGGCGTCGCGCCCGCAATCCTCGTGTTTCATTGGTCGCTCTACGAGCTCGGCACGGGCGGGATGTTCATCGGTTTCCTCTACGTCGCAGCCGGCGCCGTCCGGCTCGCGCGCTTCAACGTCACCTCGACCAGCGATGACGGGCAGTCGGAGCGTCCTGGCAAATACACCCAGGGCCTGCCGATCCCCGCGGCGGCCGGAATTTTGATCTCGATCGTGGTCGCCAACCACCTCACCGGGAAGCTGCCGTTTACGCCCTTTCTGATTTCGTCACTCGTGCTGGCGCTCTCGATCTTCATGGTGAGTGCGATGCCGTTTCGCTCTTTCAAGGACTTGCGTCTCAACCTGCGCACGGTGCTGTTCATCTCGGTCGCGCTAGGCGTGACCGTATGGATAGCATTGCAGGTACACCCTTCGATGGCCCTGGTTTGGCTGCTTGCCGCCTACGTGATCATCGGCATCGTGGAGAGCCTCATCGTTCTGATGAACAAGGCACGCGCGGGCATCGACAAGGCCAGCCAGCGCTCGGCCTAGCGCTCGGGTCTCGCCGGATTTTCGTACACCGAGATGATGGGAACACCGTCGTATTGCAGAACGTAGACCGGTTGCACGCTCCCAAAAGCAACCCAGGCCTGATAGTCGACCTCTGCGAAATGGGCTTCGTGGTGGACGAGCACCAAATCGGCCGCGCTCATCGATGCCTCCGCGCGGATGTTCGACGGTATGAGACCGTCTCGCTGCATCATGGCCCAGGACCCGTGGGTGGTGTCGCAAGTCCACACCGAGCCGCCGTCGGGTAGCCTCTCGGCAATCCAATCTACGAGGCTGCCACTGGTGAAGCCCCAGAATTGGCGATTCATGCCCAAGTCGGCCGCGCCGGGCACACCACCGGCAAGCGGCGTGTAGTGCGACAAGCCAAACGGATGGCTGTGCGCGGTTTGGAGCGCCGCGGGCAGAAGGCAGAGCGCCGCAAAGGCCCAGGTCGGCCAGCGTCGGCCCATCCAAGATGAAACCTCGGCTCTCTCGACCAGGGCAACGAGGCCCAAGCCCGCGAACAGCGCCAAGAACGGATAAGAAGTGATCCAGTGCTTGGTGCCGCCGAAGATCGGTGTGCTCGGGAGCGCGATCACGAAAAGAGGCGCAAGCAAGCAGCCGAACCAAAGTACCTCCGTCCTGCGATCGTTGCGAGTGCGTGGCTTTGTCAGCCATGGAGGACGAAGCTCAGCCCGCCGGTCGTAGAGGCCGAGCAGGCAAAGGGCGAGCACAGTGAGAGACACCGTCAAGAGCGTCATGACGAACGGCACCGAGATGGGCAGCGGCGGCTCGAAGTAGTTGATGCCCAGATACTCGTAGGTGTAATGAACGTGTCGCAGGTGGAAGCTCGCATAGGCGAGCAAGCGGCGGCCGGTGTCGTGCCAGAGCCACGGCCAGGTTCCGATCAGCACGAGCGGACCAAGGAGCAACATCGACGGCAGCCAAGCGATCGACGCTCGCTCGCTTTGCCCGGAACGCGCTTGGTCGCGACGAAGCCAGAGAAAATGAATCAGGAAGATCCCAGGCAGGATCCAACTGTTGTGCTTGGTGGCGAGCGCCAGGCCGAAAATCAGGCCCAGCCAGGGAACCCAACGCCGGTCGGCCAGGGAGCGCCAATACGCGTAGGCGGTGAGCGTGACGAAAAACGCGATGGGAATGTCGAAGCAGGCGAGATGGCTGTGGTAGAAGACCCTCGGCATCGAGGCGAACGCCAGCGCCGCGAAGAGCGCGCCCTCGCGGCGCATGACCGAAGCGCCCCAGGCATAGATCAGCCAAAGCAGGAGCGCTGCGGTGAGCATGCCTGGAAAGCGGAACGCTAGCGACTCGTTCGGAAACAGGTCCAGATGCTTCTGTGCCAACCAACTCCAAGCAAAGCTCAGCTTCATCCAGGCCGGGTGCTCCCAGTTGTACCGCCACGCTCTGTCGATGCTGTCCTGTTTGAGCGCCGATGAAGGATCGGCGAAGAGTTGGCTGATCCAGTTGGCAGCGTTTTTCGCGGCGTGAACGTAAAAGCTCTCGTCGCGAGACATCGCCAAGTCCGATGCCGTACCGAACAGAAGCAGCAGGTAGCCGATGCACAAGGCCGCCCCGATGAGATGATCGCGGCCGTTCAAGGCCCTGGCGTCATTCATCGCTGCCTCCCTCGGAACGTCGACTTCTCACGCTCGATGCGGACCAGCAGAAGAGACGGGAGTCAGGATCATCGGCTGTGGTTTCGAAGCGAACGATGGCGGGCTCGCGGGGGAGCTCGGCGGTGTCGATCTCGAGGCCTGACCAGCCGTCGCCGTCCTCGTGGACGAGCTCCGCTGCCAATTGATCGTTGATCCAGACGCGCAGCGTCACCGGAGAGTGGGCCCTTCGACGTTCCGTCTGGTAGTCGATTGCTCCACGGATCAGAAGACGGTCGCCCAAAGGCACGTCGGTGAAGATCGCGCGGACGGGATCGGGACCGGCGGGGTGCTGCCAGATGCAACGCCTCGGTTGCAGCTCGAGGTCGGCAACAACGGTCGCACCAACCCAGAGCCAAGGACGGCGCGGATCGCAGACGAAGCGCTCGCGGGGCGTCATCGGCCCTCGCTCGAGGCCGCCGGGCGCTTGGCGCGCCGCCACCCAGGGGCAGGCCTTGGAACGATCTGCGACGACGAGCTCCACCTTGGCCCCCGAAATCTCTTCCACGAAGTCGTAGATCAACGCGTCGCCCGGCAACGACCACATTCTGACGTGAACACCATCGAACTCCTCCTCGAGCGCAGGGGGCTCATCGCGGCTGCCCGCGCCCCGAATGCTCAGCTCCCAGAGGCGATCGATGCCGGCGGCGTCCGGGGGAGCCGCCATGCGCAATGAAAGAAGATCGCCGAGGCGGTTGCGAACGATGGGGTCTAACCAGGCTGGCGCCCCGACGATACGGTCCGAGGGCTGGTACTGCGCGCGAACGAAGGCAGCGGCCGCATTCCACGACTCGTCGCTCGGAGTCGCCTCGCGGATCATCGGATGCGCCACGAGCTCGAACACCGCGAGAGCGGCGATCAGCACCCAGACCCAGGCAGCAAGGCCCAGGTTTCGCCCTGCTTCAGCCACGCCGGTCCGATGCTAGCAGGGCTCAGATCATTGCGCAGCTTCGCAGACGAACTCGAAGGTCCAACCATCCAGAGTCGGCGTCGTCGGCGCTCCGCTCCCCGGATTGAGAACCGCCGTGATCTGGATGTAGGGCAATCCAACGGTCTGACCCGCTGCGATGAGCTCTTCTCGGATGTCGAACGTGCCTCCGGCGGCACCACCGGTGACGGGGAGGATGACAGGAATCGTGGTTGGCAGGTCTTCGAGGGCAGGCGCAGTCCGGATTTGGAACTCGATGCTCGAGTCTGACGGTGTGGTGCCTTCCCAGGTCAGGGCGCCCCACTTGGGAGCCTCCAGCGCGATGCAACGCAGAGTACTGTCGTACTCGTTACGATAGAAGGCCGAGGCCGGGGTATCGTCGAATTCATGAGAGACGGCGTCGGGGATCATGACCCGAACCGGAATCCGCTCGACCTCCAACACGTCATCGGCCCAGACGACGATCTCGAAGTCGAAGACCTGAGACGCGCCAGTCGGCGACATCGTTCCGTTTGCGAAGATGACCTCGTACTGCAACGCGGCGCCAAGCTCACAGCCGCGGCATTCATTCCCCGTTCCAAACCCGCAGTCGACGGCTTGTCCTTCGGCGCAATCGTCGTGACGGATCTGCGCGATGAAGTCTCTTTCGTCGACGCCGGTCGCGGCATTGTCCAGCTCGACCATCGAGATGTCATAGACCGAGAGGTTTCTTGCGAGGTCGATGGTGTTGCTGATCGCGGCGTCGAGGCCTTCGCCGGTGGACGACGAAAGCTCGGTGAGCCAGGGACTGCCGAATCTAGTCCGCGCGTCCGTTGCGAGTGCGATCTCCTGCGCGTCGGCCGCGCCATCGCTGCTCATGCTCATCGCGTCTCTCAGGGTCACGACGCTCGCCACCCGGATGTTGCTCGAGAGGAGCGCAGCCTCGACGCCGCTCCAAGCGACCGGCGCGTCCGAGGTGAGCCAGGCGGGGTTGTTGGCCGGATCGCCGGAGTGAACGATTGAAATGCTGAAGGCCCCTTCGGGCATGAGGCCCGGGTCGGCAGCTGGAATGATTCCATCGGCGACGAGGTAGTACTGCTGAGAAGTCGTTGGGGCCCAGTTGATCGCGCCCCAGCTCCCGACACCGACCGTGCCGCCATCGCAGGTGACTGCCGTGGCCGGGTCGAGCAGCGCATCTTCAAACAGCGCGACGTTCGCGCCGGGCCAGTGGGTATTGTTCGCAAACACGCTTGCATCGAGCACCAGGGAGTCGAATCGCAACGCGAGGACGACGTCTTTGCCATCCATGTCGGCGCCGGGCGGCATCCCGGACATCGTGTCGCAGCCGAGAGCAACCGCCGTGTTGACCTGGTTGCTGAGCAGGGTGCTCATGCCCATCAAGGTCAGCGATCGGCCCGAAAGATCGCCGAGATCCAAGGCAAGGGCGGCCGTATCGGCGGCAAACAGCTGGGGAAACATCTCGACCGGCGGGATGGTGTCGACCCCTGCACCGACGCCCGGCGCAAACGGCGGGTCGCCGTACACCGCGCCGGCGGGGTTCGGCCCGTTGTGGACCTCGGCATCGGTGATGTTCATGACTACGTGCAAGGCGCCATCACGAAAGCAGGGATAACCGATGTCGGCGTCCGGCGCGTTGGGGCAGGCGCCGCGATTGGGCACCGTGTCACCGAGACCGAGCCCCGAAGCGACCGAATAGAGTGCTTGCGTGGCGGCCGATGCGCTCGTCGCGTTTTGCACGGTGTTGAGCGTGCTGACCGCGGTCTGCACGAGCACCTCGTCGTCGGTGAAGTCGAGAATGTGGTGGTAGGGCGCTTGGCTGTGCGCCGCTGCAAGGGGAGCCAGTGGGTACTCCCGATACAAACCAAGGCCGAACTGCGCATCGGGGAAGCTCAACCGGATGTCGCTGATGACGTTGAGGATCTCGGCCTGAAGAACGGTGATCTCCTCGGCAAGCGTGGGCGTCGCGTCGATCAAGAAGTAGATGTCGACTTCGGGGATGTCGGCAACGACGTCGACCGTCGAGATCCGAACCACCTCGTCGGCCCCCGTGGAGTCATAGAAAACCGTCTGGTAAAGTCCGTCGTTTGTGGGATCGCCGTCGCAGCTGATCCAGTCAGGGGTGCCGGGGCAATCGTCGGCGTCGTCCGGGACCCCATCTCCATCGCCGTCAGGCAGAGCGGAAATGCGATCGATGACCAGGGAGCGCGTTCCGACCGAGTAACGAACTCCGGCGGAGTTGTCTTCGTTCAAATCGCCGGCCACGGGGAAATCCTCGCTGATCCAGCAGTCGGGACGGCCCGAAGAACACTGCGCCGGCGGATCGATCACCGCGTTCTCGCTGTCGACGGCGGCTTTGCTCTCGCCGCAGGCCGCGACCGAGATCAGCATCGCGCAACATGTCCAAATCCGGGCGGTTCGTTGGAGAGATATCATTGTGAAATTGCTTACAATCAGGGGGAACCACATTACCGCATATCGCCGTCTTGTGTAAGGGCTACATCGCGGCCCCGCCAATGCACATCGGTGCAGCCTCGGGACGGGCAGATCCGCACACCTGCTGAGATGCACAGTCGCGCGAATCTACACAGGAACCGCCGGGTAGAACGCACTCCTTGCGACCGTCACCCCAAAGGTCCGCGCAGTCGAAACCCAGTGCGCAATCGTCGGCTACCGCACAGGGGCCAAACCGGCCGCAGGCTGCGACCGTCCCTTCGACGCTCGATTCGCAGACGGGCGCAATGTCCTCGGTGCATTGCAGCGTGTCGCAGGAGACGGGATCCGGCTCGTTGGGCATGAGTGAAGGCATGCATTCCTGCGCTCCGTCGCCGTCCGGGTCACCACAGGGAACGCCGAGGGTGAGGCAGTCGATGTCGTCATCGCAGGGACGGGTGATGCGACGACAAAAACGTTGGTCGGCGGCGGCGAAAAAACAGGTGAAGCCGTGCGGGCAGTCGGCGCCTGACACGCAGGGAACGCGACGGTCGGCACAGGCGCCATCTTCGCAAGCGAAGCCCGCCACGCAGTCGTTCGAATCATCGCAACCGGAAACGACGCGAAGACAGCGGTTGATGGTCTGGTCGCAGGTATAAGCCGGGTTGCCGCAGTCCGCGTCGTCTTGGCAGGCGCCACCGCCTGCGACGAAGCAGCGCGAGAGGTCTTCGCAGCCCGTGAGAAGGCAAACCTCACCGGTGGGGCACGGGTTTTCTGCATCGCAGAGGGCGTCTGGGTCGGGGCAGGACGGACAAAGTGCGCTGGTTGTACACCAGGAGCCGCCACCATCGGGCTCGCCACCATCGACACCGCCGTCCACTCCACCATCGACACCGCCATCGACGCCGCCATCTTGGTTGCCACCATCGACACCGCCCTCGGGGAAACCGAAGCCTCCATCCGGATCGACGGAGCCATCGTTGCCCGCATCGTCGGGAGACGTCGAGGCGGCCGTCTCGCCACAGCCGGCCGCGACCGCAGCGGTCAGCAGGAAGTAAGCAAAGAATCGCATGGTCTGAGGGGACGCAGCAATCCGCGCCCGTGGTAGTGCGGAGCGTAGCGCGTTCGACTCGACGTCGCATCCCCAGCGCCGCGGGACCTTGACCGTCCACGACTACCGCCCCAAGGCTCAAGGTATGGCGTCACTGGATAGCGCTTTGATCGCGATCGAGCGCGCTTGCGGGAGCGGCGCCGTCATTCGCGACCCGAGCTTGCTCGAGGGCTACGCGCAGGACGAAAGCGAGGTCGAACCTTGCTTGCCGGAGGCGGTGGTCCGCGCTTCGAGCACGGCCGAGGTCTCGGCGGTCATGAAGGCCGCATACGAGCACGAGATTCCGGTCACTCCGAGGGGCGGTGGAACGGGCCGCGTCGGCGGTGCGGTGCCCGTGCCCGGCGGCATCGTCCTGGCGTTCGAAAGGATGAACGCGATCGAAGGCATCGACAAAGTCGAGCTCACCACGACGGTGCAGCCCGGGGTGATCACCGGCGACCTCAAGCGGGCCACCGAAGAGGAGCAGCTCTTCTATCCTCCAGACCCGAATTCGCGGGACTCCTGCGTCATCGGTGGGAACCTCGCTGCCAACGCCGGGGGCCCGCGCGCGTTCAAGTATGGCGTGACCCGGGAGTACGTCATGGGCATGGACGTGGTCATGGCGGACGGGACGATTCTCAAGCTCGGGCGGGAGACCAAAAAGGGCGTGACCGGCTATGACCTGACGTCGCTGATGGTCGGCAGCGAGGGCACCCTCGGGATCGTGACCGAGGCGACCCTGCGATTGATCCCGAAACCCGAAGCGACGGTGACGGCGCTAGCCTGTTTCTCGAGCTTGGAAGAGGTGGCGCCCGTCGTATCGGCGCTGGTTGCGCAGGGGCAGCTCCCGTCATGCATCGAGCTTCTCGACCAGGAAGCGATTCGCATCGTCCGTCCGGAAGCCGGGCTGACGATTCCAAACGAGACGAAGGCCATGCTCTTGATCGAGCTCGATGGCGAAGAGGCGAGTCTCGAGGCAGAGCTCGAACGAACGGGCAACATCCTGTTCGACCTCGATGCGCTGGAAGTGTTGGTGGCGCAGCACAGCGGCGAGCGGGAGCGTCTTTGGGCGTCGCGTCGCGAGCTCAGCCACAGCTTGAAGCGACACGCAAAGAACAAACTCTCCGAGGACGTCGTGGTGCCGCGCACCAAGATGGCCGAGCTACTCGGCTACTGCGCAGAGCTCGCCGATCAGCACGAGCTCGTGGTCCCGACCTACGGCCATGCGGGTGATGGCAACCTTCATGTGAACTTCTTGTGGAACGAGCCCGACCAGAAGCTCCACGTGGACGCCGCCATCAAGGCGCTTTTTCAGCGCGTGATCGAGCTGCGCGGCACCCTGAGCGGCGAGCACGGAATCGGCGTCTTGAAGGCTCCGTATCTGTCCATGGAGCAATCTCCTGCGCTGATCGCGCTGCAGGAGAAAATCAAAGACGTGTTCGACCCGAAACACATCCTGAACCCCGGCAAGATCTTCCCCGCAGACGCGAAGCGCTTCCACGGGTCGTGCTAGAAGCGGGGCGAGGAAAAAAGCACGACGCGGGAGTTCTGCGGACGGGGCGCCTTGCAAAGGTGGCCGGAAGGACTTGAGGCCTGAGGCCACGCAAGGCGCCCCTCGGAGCTCGCGCCAATCCGTGGTGGCTGCTGTCTTGCGGATTGTCACTCACACGCCGCCGAACCCCCACATCGCGCTTTTTTCCGCGCCCCTCGATTCATATCCAGGTTGTGCAAAAGGGCGGCGCCAAAGCACCCCCCCAATAAGACCGCAGGCGGCAGCGCGAGCCCAAAGGGCGAAGCCCGGCGTGAACGCGCCGGCAAGGCAGTGCGAAGCACCTGCCGCGCCAGGGAGGATTACGGGTGGGGGTGGGCGGGCGGTGTAACAAAGACTGACCAGCTCCCAATTCCCGCAACCACCCCCCACCACACCCGCGACAGCGCAAGCCCGATGGGCCAAGCCCGGCGCAACGCCCCGCGCTTCACAGACCGCGGCTCAGAGCAGCATGTTGAGTGGGGATTCTACGACCCGCTTGAACGCCGCCATGAACTTTGCGCCGGTGGCGCCGTCGATGAGTCGATGGTCGCAACTCATCGTGAAGCGCATTCGACGGCCAGGGACGATGGCGCCGTCCTCGACGACCGGCTCGTGGCGGATCGTGCCGACGGCGAGGATTGCACCTTCGGGTGGATTGATGACTGCAGTGAACGCTTCGATGCCGAACATGCCGAGGTTTGAAATCGAAAAGGTTCCGTTGCTCATGTCGTCAGGCTGAAGCTTCTTGTCTCTCGCGCGCTCGGCCAGGTCGCGAACTTCGGCGGCGATCTGTGCGACTCCTTTTCGGTCCGCATTGCGCAAGACCGGCGTCATTAGTCCGTCCTCGACGGCCACGGCGATCGAAATGT
>JAOTXX010000135.1 GCA_029862185.1 Myxococcales bacterium | reverse complement strand
TGCAGGCGCTTGCCGCGAGCGCGGGATCCCTCGGCGAAGGATTCAGCGCGGCTAGCATGAATGAAATGATCGCCGAAGGGCTGGTCGTCGGTGTCGAGATTCAATCGGGGGACGGTCAGGCCCAACGCTGGGGTCGAACGGTTGGCGTGCCGGATGCCGTCAGGCGTACGTCCAGCGGCGCGGAACTTCGGGTCTGGATGCCGGTCGGGGGGCGTGGAGATGCCGCACGCCGGAGCTTGTTTGTATTTTACCTCGGGCTGACGGCGTTGGTGGTGTTGCTTCTGTCGTACGTTCTGCTGACCTACTTCATCGTCCGCCCGATCGACGGGATGCGACGTGCCTCGGAGAGGATGGCGGAGGGAAACCTTCGAACCAGCGTCCCGGTGCGGGGCGCGGCTGAAGTCGCCCGGCTTGCCAGTGCGTTCAACGAGATGGCGTCACAGCTTCGCGCCGATCGCGCTGCGCTACAAGAGCGCCTCGAAGAGCTCGAGCGCACGACCGCCGAGCTGACGACGGCACAGGAGCACCTCGTTCGAAGTGCTCGGCTCGCGGCGGTGGGGCGGTTGTCTGCCGGCGTTGCCCACGAGATCGGAAATCCGTTGGCCGCGATTCGCGGGATGCTGGACCTGATGCAGGCTGGCGATCTCGACGGGGACGAAGAAAAGGAGTTCCTGTTTCGAATCCAACGGGAGACCGAGCGAATCCATCACACGATTCGAGATCTTCTCGACTTTTCTCGGCACGAGCCGGAGGAAAACGGCCGAATCGAAAGCTCAGCCAGCCTCTTCGAAGTGGTCGAGGACACCGTCAAGCTCGTCGATCGGCAGTCGCGCTTTCGAGACATCGCGCTCGAGCTTACAGTCGACCAATCCCTCCCGCGAGTCAGAGGTGATCATGAACGCCTCCGACAGCTGCTGCTGAACCTCTTGTTCAACGCCGCCGATGCGCTGTCGGAAGGAGGAACCATTGAAGTCAGTGCGACCGGCGCGAATGGAAGCGTGCAACTCGTCGTCTCGGACGATGGACCAGGAATCGACGGCAAGATTCTCGATCAAGTGTTCGACCCTTTCGTGACGACGAAGCCCGCAGGGCAGGGCACCGGGCTCGGCCTGGCGGTGTGCCACACGATCGTCGACAGACTCGGAGGCTCGATACGAGCCGAAAATCGAGCCACCGGCGGAGCGTCATTCGAAGTGTCCTTGCCTGCCGCGCGGTAGACGCTGGCGCTGGCACTGACGCTGGCACTGGCACTGGCGCTGACACTGGGTAATGGTCTGGCGGAACGATGGAGATCTGGAAGAAGTTCACGTTCGAGGCGGCGCACATGCTTCCCAATGTGCCAGAAGGGCACAAGTGTAAGCGGCTCCACGGCCATTCGTACCACGTGCACATCTACGTCACCGGGGAGCCCCATCCCGAGCTTGGGTGGATCATTGACTTTGCGGCGATCGCCGAGGCCTTCCAGCCACTTTGGGACCGGTTGGACCACAACTATTTGAACGAGATCGAAGGGCTCGAGAATCCCACCAGCGAAATCATCGCCATATGGATCTGGGACCACCTGAAGCCAAGTTTGCCGCTGCTGTGCAAGGTCGTGGTCGGCGAAACATGCACTGCGGGATGCGTATACGAGGGCGAGTAGCGCCGGCGCCCGGGTCACCTACTCCTCGAGAGCAGTGTCAGCGACAATGTCAGCGACAATGTCAGCGACAGTGTCAGCGTCAGTGCCAGGGCAGTGGCAGCGCCAGTGCCAGTGCCCGCGGCGGGAGGGGGGCTCAGTCCGCTTGAAAGGCGTTCTCGATTGCCGTTTCTTCGGCGCTCTTCGCGTCTTCCGTGCCTACGAGGTGCTCGCCGAGCGTCTCCTTGATGGCCCGGGCCTGTTTTCGTGTTGCGCCTGCCTCGATCAATTCCTCTTCGTTGGCCGTCAATACGTCGCGTAGCGATCCCAGGTTGCGCAATAGCTTTCCCCTCGTTTTCGGCCCAATGCCCGGGACGGCATCGAGCTCGCTTCGGAGCCGCCTCTTCTTGCCGACCTTCTTGCGCAGATCATTCGATGCCCGATGCGCCTCGTCGCGGGCCAACAACAAGATTGAGAGGGCTGAGCTTGCGCGAACTGGGATGGGATTCTTCTGACCGGGGCGGAACACTCGGTCGCCTTCCTCTTGCCCTGTGGCGTTGATTCGAGGCTTCGCTATCGCGGCAAGCTCGAGGTCGACGACGCCTACGTCTTCTTTGGCCCGCTCGAGGACTCCGAGCTGGCCCTTGCCACCGTCCACCACCAATAAATCCGGGAGCTCCCACCCGACCTCTCCGTTTCGGCCGCGCCGCAAACGTCGCACCAGAACCTCATACATCGCACCGTAGTCATCGCCGCCGCGAACCCGCTTCACCCGAAAGCTTCGGTAGCGGTCCCGTGCCGGCTCACCGTCTTGCAATGCGACGAAGACCGAGACGGTTTCCTCGCCGCCAGTGTGAGAAATGTCGACGCATTCGACGCGCCGCGGCGTCGACGTCAAGCGCAGTTGCTTTTGGATCTCTCCGAGGCGAGCTTCTACGTCTTCGCGCGCCCGTTCCTTCTCTTGAAAGGCGTGCTCGGCGTTCTCCTGGGCGAGATCGAGCAGCTTGGCTTTCGCACCGCGTTTTGGCTCAACGATCCGAGCCTTGCGCTTTCTGTCTTCGTTCAGCAGCGCTTCCAAGGCCTCACTCATTTCGATGGGTACGGGAACCAAAATCTCATCGGGAAGAGCGGGCCGCGCCGTGTAGTGTTGGTGCAGAAACGAGCCCAACATTTCGTCGTTCGGCACGGCAACTTTCCGCAGCGGCAAGGTGCGGACTCCGAACAGGCGTCCGCCACGCATGCTGAGCACCGCCACTTCTACCTGGTCACCCTGCCGATGAAAACCGATCACGTCTTGGTCAGCCTTCTGAACGCCGGCGACGCGTTGCTCTTGCTGTGCTCGTTCGACCGTGCGCAACTGGTCGCGGTACACAGCCGCTTGCTCATACTCTAGCGAGTTGGACGAGCTTTGCATTCGCGTATCGAGATCGCGGACGAGCTCGTCATGCCGACCGTCGAGGAATCGAGCGACGTTGGCGACCTGCGCCCGGTACAGCTCTTCGTCCACGTCGAGCACGCATGGGCCGGGACATCTCTTGATCTGGTACTGGAGGCAGGGGCGCGTGCGAAGGCGAAACTCGGTGTCGGTACAAGTGCGAAGCTGGAAATAGCGATTGACCAGCCTCAGGGTCTGGCGAGCAGCCGTTGCGGAATGATAAGGCCCGAAGTACTGTGCACCGTCGGGCTTGGGGCGCCGCACGACCTCGAGCCGCGGCCAGGGTTTCTTTGGGTCGAGGCGCAGCGACAAATACTCTTTGTCGTCGCGGAGTTTCACGTTGTACTTGGGTTGGTGGGACTTGATCAGCTGGTTTTCGAGGAGCGCCGCTTCCTTGTCTGTGTGCGTGACGAAGGTCTCGATGTCGGTGAGCTCTCGTTCAAGCCGGCTCACGAACGCGCGCAAGTCGCTCGATCCAGGCAGAAAGTAGCTCCGCACGCGGCTCCGCAGGCTCCTCGCCTTGCCGACGTACAAAACCTGCCCCTTGGCGCCATGGAACACGTACACCCCGGGTGACATGGGAAGGTTTTCGAGCTTGCGTTGGGCTGCCTCCGCGACCACGTCGATCCTATACCACCCGCTCGGCGTTCGAGCGCGCCGCCATTCAAGGAGTTTCGAACACCCTCTGGTCGGTCACGACGATGTCGACAGGCACATCGATCGGAAGCTCAGGCACCTCGGCGATCAATTGGAAGTCGAAAGCCAAAGCACACGACCGCGCGTTCTCGAGAAGGGGAAGCAGTCGATCGTAGTAACCGCCTCCATAGCCGATGCGGTAGCCTCTCAGATCCACCGCCAACGCCGGAACAACCGCGAAATCCACCGTGCTGGGTGAAATCCGGGGGGCGTCGTCCGGTGGCTCCGGGACTCCAAAGGAACCTTCGACGAGCTCGGTGTCGGCGCCGATCCGATGCAAGTGTAGCTCCCCTTCGACGACTCGCGGAAGCGTGACTCGTTTACCCGCGGCCCACGCAGCTTGCAAGATCGCATGGGTTTTCACTTCGCGGCGAATCGATGAAAAGGCGAGAATCATTTTCGCCGACTCGAAGCTCGTGAGCGTGACGACACGTTTCGCGATCTCGGCCGAACGCGCTTCACACGCTGAGACGGAGAGGGCGCCTCGAACGGCGCGCATGCGATTTCGAAGCTCCACCTTCACCTGATGACGGATCTGTTCCTCGGTAGGCTCGGGAGGCCGCGGGCTCACAGCTGGTCGATCTGCTGGGCGAGCTCCGCGTCCGCCTGCAGTCGCTCGTCGATTCGCCGAATCGCGGCACCCACCACTCGCCGGGTCTTGTCTTCGAGGCTCATCCGACGCTGCTCAGACACCTCGAGGTCCTCTGCAAGACTCAGAGCGACGACCGCCAACAACTGCGCAGGTGTTGCTGCCCTTGCCGCCTTTGGGCCGAGTGCCGTCACCCGTTCGTTCACGATATCGGCAAGACGTTGCAGGTAAGCTTCGTCGGCATCCGAGGACATTCGGTACCGAGCGCCCGCAATCTCGATCTGAATGGTGCGCTTCACGGTTGTCGGGAAGGTAGTCTTCGAGCTCCCAAGGCGTCAAGGTAGGACAAACACTTCCTCGACCGCGTTGGTTCCGCTGCGGTCGGAATCGATCTACCAGGGTTTATGAGTCACGCATCAGGCGTGTTACTCTTGATTCCCGGGGGACGATCACAAAGCCATGATTCAGGTTCACTGCCCGTCATGCCGGGCGTCGTATGATGTAGACGAGCACCGCTTGCCCACGGAAGGGCTCAAGATGCGCTGCCCAAAGTGCAGCGATAGCTTTCGAGTTCATCCGGATGGCTCCACACGAGTCGATGGCGAGACGGGCACGTCATCGAAGCCGCGAGCCAAGCGCAAAATGACGAAGGCCGGGCTCGGGCCCAACGTTCCGTCCTCAGGACCGCCTGCAGCGCCTTCCCTTCCGCCCGACGAGCTGGATCTTCCCGCCCCTCTATCGATGTCGGCGATCGAAGACCTGCCTGCACCCAAGGGGGCTCATGGCTCCCTCGAACTCGATCCGTTTGGAGACCTGCAGGGCGTGGAGGATCTGCCCGCGCCCAAGGCCCAGAATGAACCGCGCCCGAGTAGCTTCGATCCCTTTGCGGACATGGATCTGCCCGCGCCCATGGATTCTCCCGCTGGCGTCGATCTCCCGGCGCCCAAAGGGAGCCGGTCCCTCGGTGAAGAAGTCGACCTTCCGATGGCGCTCACCGACGGCGAGCTTCCGGCCCCGATGGGGTTCGTGTCCGATCTGCCGATCCCGAGCGATCAAGCCGACCTGCCGGTTGCACGAGATGACTTTTCAGACCCCCCAACCGAGGGTCCCGCTCGCCGGCACGGCGGCGGTCCGATCGAGCTCGACCTCCCTGATGGAGAAGACCTTGCGTTAGAAATGGACATGGAGCCGGGCGTCAAGCGCCCTGCGCCGCCGCCGCCACTCGGTAGTGGTTTGGGAGGCCCCGCCGCGCCGGATCCAGGCGCTGGGCGCGTCAGTCGGGATTCGGCAGAGCTCGATCTCCCCGCGTCCGACGAGCTGGAGTTCTCAGAGCTTCCACCTGCTGGCGACGGCGAAGTCACGCACATGCCTTACCCCGGTGGGGAGGGCGGTGCCATTGCGCCGACGGCCGGCGGCAAACGCACGATCGACATCAAGGCGGCGCTCTCCCGTAAGCGTCCTTCTTGGCTCATAAAGGGCGTTGCCGCGATGGTGGGTGTATCGTTGATCCTCGGCGTGGGCTTGTACTTGGGAAGCACGAAGTACGGGCTCTTCGGGATTCATTTGGTCGAGCGTTTCCTGCCGGCCTCCGGCGATGCAGTTCAAGTGACGCAGACGATTCAGCAAGCG